>JAJDNB010000107.1 GCA_022340905.1 Deltaproteobacteria bacterium
TTCGAACTGGCCGACCATGGCACACTCTTCTTGGATGAAATAGCTGAAATGGACCTGGAAGCCCAGGTGACATTATTAAGGATCTTGGAAGAGGGCCGATTTCGTAGGATTGGTGGAACCCGCGAAGTTACGGTGAATGTAAGGGTAATTGCCGCTACCAACAAGAGTCTCCAAGAGCAGGTAAAACAGGGTAGATTTAGAGAGGATCTCTTCTATCGATTAAACGTGGTGCGCATGAGCCTCCCACCCTTGCGTGAAAGACAAGAGGATATCAAACCTCTGGCACAGCACTTCTTGGACACTTTCTCAAGCAAGTACCACAAGGCCGGTCTCAAGTTTTCATCGGAGTTATATGAAAGACTTGCACATTACCAATGGCCGGGAAATATCAGGGAGTTGAAAAACTGTATCGAGCGAGCAGTAATTCTTGCTCGAGAGTCGGTAATTGGACTCGATCTGCTCCCCGAGCGTCTACAGGGAGATTCTAATGTTCCCATAAGGGCAGGAATTTCTGTGGGCCTCTCTCTTGCTGAGATAGAGAGGGAAATGATTCGGCAGACCTTGGAGCATACGGGGGGCCACCGGAAACGTACAGCAGAGATTCTGGGAATAAGTGAACGGGATTTGTACTACAAACTCAAGAAATATCAATTGAAATAATTAGATAGGCTGAGCCGGAAGCATGCGGAACCTGAGGTAAACACTGCCCACCAAACATTTTATAGCCACAAGGATGATCTTGCCTGCAAGTTTTGCACAATACGTAACCTATTAAGGTTTGTAGCTAAATATTGCAATATCTTCTATCTTCTTGAGTTGGCAGTGTGTATGTCTGCAAAGTTTGCACATTCTTTGATTCTCGTCTATCTTCTCTATACGGGGACTATGATTTTAAGAACTTGAAATTATTGGATTAAGTTGTTAAAAGGAAATAATATCTTCGCTGGCATCGTCCTTGCTATAGTAACTAGCCGAGTATAATGCGTGATTTTTGTACGAGAAGGAGAAAGTTATGCAGCTTGGACAATTCCTAGAAAAAGAACACGTGATTCTAGACATTCAGAGCGAAGAGCGACTTGCCTGTTTAAAGGAAATCCTTGAGCGAGTTGCCGCAGAGAGCTATTTGCGCAACAAGATGAAAGCTCTCGACGAATTGCTGGAAAGAGAGCAGCTGGCGACCACGGCCATTGGAGGCGGTATGGCTATTCCTCACGTTTTCACCGACGAAGCCCGACGCCCTCTTTTGATCATGGCAAGATCGGTGGAAGGGGTTCCCTTCGAATCGTTGGACGGCAAACCCGTAAATGTCATCTTCGTGGCTATGGCTCCGCGCAAGGATAAAGAGCTCTTTATCAATATTCTTTACCACTTGGTGCGGTTCCTGAAGGTGAAAGAGAACTTCCAAGACATTATGGAAGCGAAGGATGTCGATGCTGTACTGGAAGTTATTGCCCGGGCGAAGGACAACCTCTTGTCTGAGAAGCTGAAGCGACTGGTAAAGGATGAGGTTTACCCTTACCGTGTACCCGGCACAGGCATTTAATGTTAAAACCGAGCTGCGAAATCTGCTAAAAGGATCCACTGTGCATGAAACCCCCAGCGAAAGATAAAATCGTCCGCTCCCTCAGAAATCGGTTGCTCGACTTCTTCCGCCGTTACAGCCTGAGCGATCAAACATTTCTGATAATTATTGCCGCAATAGTAGGGTTTTTGGGAGGCCTTGGAAGTATCTTCTTCGAGAAACTTATCAAACTTGGCGAATATTTCTTTTTTGAGATAGTGCCCCACATATTTGGAAACCCTCATTGGCTGGTAATCCTGATTCCCGCTTTCGGAGCTGTGTTTCTCGCTCCCCTCATTTACTTTTTTCCGGTTGAAGCTAAAAGTGACGGCGTGCCGGCGACCATGGAAGCTGTGGCTCTGAAGGGTGGTATCATTAAGGTGCGCACCTTCTGCACCAGGATGCTCGCCTCGGCCATTACCCTCGGGTCGGGCGGCTCAGCAGGCAAGGAAGGTCCCATCATTCAGATCGGAGCGTCAATCGGCTCCGCAGTAGGCCAGTTCTTCAAGGTGTCGGGAGCACGAATGAGAGTTCTCGTGGGTTGTGGCGCCGCGGCTGGGCTTGCCGCCATTTTCAATGCACCCATAGCCGGGGTGCTTTTTTCCTTGGAAGTGGTACTCGGAGAATTCAGCGTCCACAGTTTTACCCCCATTGTCATCTCGTCAGTGGTAGGAACTGCCGTGAGCCGGGCTTGGCTCATGGAAGGGGCGGCGTTGAAACTCCCCCCTTATACGCTCTTTAGTTACTGGGAGATTGGTTTCTATGCACTCCTCGGCATCGCTAGCGGTGTAGTCTCCGTGTGCTTTACCAAGGCCTTACACGGGATCGAAAAACTGTCTCATCGCCGTGGTCCACTCAAGACCCATTGGCAGCCAATAATCGGCGGATTGGTTGTAGGAATGATCGGTTTCTTTTTTCCCCAGATTCTCGGCTGTGGATATTCACCTATTGTTCAGGCCATTGAGGGTAATTTTCTCTGGAACATTTTGTTGGCCCTACTCGTACTTAAAATTATAGCCACAGCTTTTACCCTTGGCACCGGCGGCTCGGGCGGCATCCTCTACCCCTGCCTTTTCATGGGAGCTATGCTCGGAGGTATCATGGGGTTCGCCTTTAATGCCCTGGCACCCGGAATCGCCCCTTCAGCGGGTGGTTATGCTCTGGTCGGCATGGGAGCCGTGCTCGGAGCTGCGGTCCAGGCCCCCTTGGCTGCCATCATGATGGGCTTTGAATTGACTGGAAGCTATGCTGTCATCCTCCCACTTATGACTGCCTGTGTCTTAGCCACAATGGTTCACCGCAGACTGATGAGTCACTCCATTTACACTCAATCATTGGTTGATCGCGGCATTGACATCTCGGCCGCTCGGGAGATGGGGGTTCTCACTAGCCTGACCGTGGCTGATGTGATGAATCGCGAGGTGGCGAGGATTCCCGGTAACATGCCTTATAACGAGGTCGTGCAGCTTTGTCTCAAAGGGCAGGGTAATTATCTCTACACCACCGACGAGGAGGACAACCTGGAAGGAGTCATCTCATTTCAAGACATAAAAGAATTCATTTACGACGATCAGCTCAACGGGCTGGTGTATGCCAGGGATATAGCCAATCGTGATGTGGTGTACGTTACTCCGGATGAGTCGCTGGCTTCTTCCCTGAACAAGTTCAGTTACATTGATATGGAAGAGCTCCCAGTGGTGGGGAGCGACGATGGTTTTCGCCGGCTTCTGGGCATAATCACCCGAAGCGAACTTATGAAGATTTACCATAAAGAGATGCTAAGACGTGTTATGATTGAATCCTAGCCTCGAGACTAAATCCCACCATCCCTTGGTTTCCGCACAAAATTTGCCCATTTCTGGCCTGAGCCGAATTTGGGTAAAATAGTGCTCCGTCTCGACAACAGAGACAACTTTTGAGACTGAGAATCCATACTACCCACTGAGAAAAGAGGACTCCATATGGGACGCCCAATGAGCGTGCCAAGAATGAAAGAAATCTCTCCCTCGCGCGTGGCTCAATTCAGAGCCCAAATCTACCAGCATTACGCTAATCACGGGCGGGTGCTGCCGTGGAGATCCAGCCAGGAGCCATACCATATTGTGGTTTCAGAAATTATGCTCCAGCAAACTCAGGTAGAGCGAGTAGTGCCGAAATACGCGCGATTCATCTCCACCTTTCCGGATTTCTTCTCCCTCGCCGAGGCTCCGCTGCGTGATATCCTCACCCTCTGGCAGGGTCTTGGCTATAACCGGAGGGCAATCTCGCTGCAGAAAGTTAGTCAGTGGGTGGTAGGTGAATACGGCGGCAAACTCCCGGATTCTGCCGAAACGCTGCAGACGTTTCCAGGTGTAGGTCCCGCCACTGCAGGTGCGATCTGCGCCTTTGCCTTCAACCAGCCCACGGTGTTTATAGAGACAAACATCCGGAGAGTGTTTATTCACTGCTTCTTTCCGGGAAGAAACGGAATCAAGGACAAGGAGATTCTGCCTCTGGTGGAAAGGACCCTGGACACATCCCAGCCACGAACCTGGTACTTCGCCCTCATGGACTACGGCGCCATGCTCAAGGAAATGTCGGCAAATCCGAATAGGCGGAGCGCCCACTACACTAGGCAGCCGGCCTTTGCTGGCTCTAACAGGCAGATTCGCGGTTTGATTCTGAGAACCCTCCTTGAGCGTGGATCTCTCACAAAAGGGGAACTGATTCGATCAGTAGGAAAGAGTCCGGATCGGGTAAATGCCGTGGTTGCCCAGCTCACAGAGGAAGGCTTTCTCGTAAGGCGAGGAGACCTTTTGAGGTTTTCCTCTTAGATTCCAGAGCCGACACCTTAGGCAGTTCATTACCCCATCACGTCGGGATCCCTCAATTTGTTTATCCATTGATTATCATCAGTTCCAGTAAGTTCCTCCCTCGTTCTGTGCTATGGATTAAGCGCTCTGCGCTTTTACCATTTATCTCCGGCATAAAATGGGTAAAAATTTGTGTTTTCTCAACGAACGGCAAAGGTAGTCTCCTTTTGCATCCATTCTTTTTCCTTGCATCGATTGCCCTCATTCTGTACATTAACAAGCAATAATCCCTCTCAGGCGCGCGCACGAGTTCGGATTCCCCTTAGATGCCAGTGCAGAGGAACTAGATTGTCTCGCAGCGAGAGTTGCCATTCTCGCTTTATCTTCAAAACACGTCAATCAACCTTGGCTCTGAAAAATATTTTTGAAATGTCCCCTTTTGCCAATTCAATGGAGGCAGCATGGAATGGGAGCGAATTGTCATGCTGGTGCTCGGCATTTTTATACTGTGCTCTTTTTTTCCATTTTCTGTGATCTCCTTCCGCAAGCACCGACTGCCCAAGAAGCAACTTGCTTATGAACGCATCCGCAGGATTTTGGGGAAGGATAAAGACACTGAGGAGGAAGAGGCATTACAGGAGCTCTTTCGCGAGGAGTACAGGGGCAGGGATTATGTCCTGCCAGTATGCTTTGTCACCTTCTTCTGCGCCCTTGGGTTCTGGGTCCTCTTTTCTGGCAAGCCACCGATAATATTGACTGGAGTTTACGGGGCTGGCCTCAACCAGGTGAAGACGAGCGATCTATCCTATGCCCATCTCAGTCTCGTGGCTATTGGTATGGCAATCCTGGGGAGTTATGTTTGGTCCATTCTGTATATCGCCAGACGACTGATTAATCTGGACCTTTCGCCCGGGGCTTACTACGGCATAGGCACCCGCATAGTTTTGGCAACCTTCGTCTCCCTGACCTTTCACCACTTCACCTATTCAATACATGGCGATGCCAGGAAGGAAATGATTGAATTGCTGCCGGTGATTGCTTTTCTTACCGGCATATTTCCCCAGCGGGCCCTCCAGTACATCCGAGAAAAGTTAATCATCTTTGGAAAGTTGGGAAAAAAGGCAAATGAGCTATCCCTGGACATGATCGAGGGGATGAACCTGTTCAACAAAGTGAGATTATCCGAGGTGGGGATTGACAATGCGCAGAATCTGGCTGAGGCGAACCTGGAAGAGTTAATCCGGAAAACACCCTTTAATCCCAGATTGTTGCTTGACTGGATAGTCCAGGCCAAGCTTTATGTAATTGTCAAGGATCAGATTACCAACTTGCGTGAAGCGGGGGTTCGAACAGTTCTGGATTTTTGTGCAGCCTGCGGAGGCAAAGGACTCACCACCCTGGCTAAACTCTCAGAAATATCTGAGGAACAGCTTGCGACTGTATATCAGGTTATTAATGATGATCCGGATATTGCGGCAATGTCCATCGCTCGGAAAAATCTGAGCGAAAGTTGAGGCTGGAGAGTAGTCCGCGTAAAAGGAGACGAAGATGCTCATATTCATTAGTGATTTGCATTTCGTCGATGGTACAGCCGGTGAACATAACGTTCCAGCTGATGCTTTCAAGATCTTTTTTGAAAAGATTGCCCAAAGGACAGACTGGTTGATTCAAGACGGGCGCAAGATAGACGAGACTAAAGTTGTTTTTTTGGGTGATATTTTTGATTTACTGAGAACAGAAATGTGGTTTGACTATCCAGAGAGCGAACGGCCTTGGGGACATGACCAGAAGAAAATAGAAACGAACGCCAACACCATTTTCGATGCCATTTTAAAAAAGAATAAGACGACTTTCGACTTATTGAGTGGCAATCTGAAAAAGGAGTTTAACCTTCCTAAAGAACCAGTGAGAATCTATGTTCCGGGTAACCACGATCGTTTATGCAATAAGTACCAGAGTCTGAGGGATAAGGTCTGCCAATCTTTGGGCTTGCCTTCTCGTACGACTCCTTTCGACCACTTTTTTCAAGATGTGAACTATGGAGTTTTTGCCAGACACGGACATGAATATGACAAGTTTAATTATGAGGGAAGTATTTCATATGATTACCCAGATTACATGAGAGTGCCAATTGGCGATCCAATTACCACCGAACTGGTGGCAAAGCTGCCGTGGAAGATCATGCAGAACAGCAAGGTAAGAAAGTTGCCGAAAAAAGAGCGAGAAGCACTTAGAAGAAATTTCCAAGGTATTGAGAACGTAAGACCATATTCGGCATTGCTTGAATGGCTTTTGTATCAGGTAAAAAAAAGCCTCTGGTTGAAAGATGTCATTGAGGATTCGGTTGATGAAGTCGTAGCAGAGTTTGAAAAACTAAAATTCGTAAAGCAGTGGTACAAACATCATGACAAGTGGGACGATTTTTTGGATGAGGCAGACAAGATCCAGGCCGTATTGTTTCTCCTTAAGAAATTCAAGATCTTCCCTATGGAAAAACTCATGCCTTACCTGGCAAAGGTAAGCAGTCATTTTGCCGAAGACGATAATCTCAAGGGAGCAGCAGACGAATATACGTATCTAGATAATCGAATACGATACATAGTTCACGGGCACACCCACGAGGCCAAACAGGTGGCAATCCGCGTAACAAAGGAGCCTGAAGATCCTAAAGAACAGGTGTATCTAAACACCGGCACCTGGAGAATGAGATACCACAAGACCATGGAAGGTTTGGGTTTTATCGGTTGGAAAAATCTTACCTACGTTTCTTTCTTCAAAAAAGAGGAAAGGGGGACAGCTATTCCCATCTTTGAAACATGGACGGGGACTTTGAAGAAAATGTGACCTCCAAATATAAGGCAGACCTAACCGGCATATCTCACGAATTCGCACCCCGGCGTGACTGCGATCACTTGTGGATCTCAGATTTGAGATTTTAGATTTCAGATTGAACTTTGTCTGAGGCATATTGGTTATTTGAGTCAACGGAGAATGCAAATTTGACTTTAACCGTCTGCTTGGTTTCACTCAGTCTTGGGCAATCTCAAATCCGCATCCCACAATGGTCGATCCTGCTGCACCTAAGTCTTCATAATCTGATCACAGCGATTCGTAGAAGATCCTGGCTAAGGCGGTTAAGAGGTTAAGGCTTCTAATAGAAGGACGTATTTCAATGTCAATGATATGACAATATCAACCATCGAGCAAAAAGTGAACATATAAAATGTAAAAAAATCCAAGAAGGGAGGTCAGTAATGAAATTGGAAACAAGAGTAATTAGTGTTATGTTCGTTTTTCTTTTCTACTTTGGTTGTAACTACATTGCTCCTTATAACCAACATGCCTATGAACAGACTACTTCATTAAAAGTGGAAGCCTTGTCTCTAGTAGCAAAGGCAAACGAACCTTACAGTGATCATGAAAAAGAGATCGCACAATTTAAGTTGAAAATGCTGAAGGCCCATGAATACGCGAGAGGCATTCCAAGAAATTCAGACGCAACTGAACAGTGGGCGATTCTTATAAATCCAGCGGGAAAATCTATGTTTGGTTTTCTAGACTTTTGGGAAAACAATAACCGGATGTCAGAAATATTTACTGAAGAATATAAGAAAGAAATAAAGAAACACTTCAATGCAATTATCGAACTCGAGGCGGCAAAAATGTCATCAGGCAGTTGAAATCTATAATGGGAGGAGGGGATATGGCGGATTTCGACAAGTACTTCGATATACTGCAGAAGAATCTGGAAGATCTAGTGAGGAACACTTGGAAAGACTTTATAGATGCGGCCGGGGCGGATGGTCAAGCTTTTCTACTGGAGACTAAAGAGGACTTGAAAAGGTGGACAAGACTTCTTGCCAACGGTGATCTTACCAGGGAGGAATTCGAATTCCTAGTTGATAGCAAGGAAGACTTACTAAAGTTGAAGGCCTTAAAAAAATTAGGACTGACTAAAGTGAGAATACAGATGTTTCAAACTGCAGTTATTGGGCTGATTATAGATACCGCCTTCGATTTTTTCTTATAGATTGGAGTTTTTAAAGATTTGTTTTGGCAACGACAAGAAGGAGAGATTCATGGCACTCAAGGCAGATGCTGTTTTTGAAGGCGGGGGGGTTAAGGGAATAGGCCTGGTTGGAGCGCTCTCAGAGATTGAGAAAGCAGGCTATAAATTCGAGAATTTGGCAGGAACCTCGGCTGGGGCCATTGTGGCATCACTTCTTGCTGTGGGCTACAGTTCCGCCGAGCTGAAACAAGAGCTGGAGAGACTTAATTACAATGACTTCAAAGATGAAGGTTTGCTGGACAAATTTGGTTTTTTTGGCAAGGGCCTGAGTATTGGATTTGAGTATGGCATCTACGAAGGCGAGTTTTTTGAAAACTGGCTCGAAAGACTACTGGTTGCCAAAGGCAGGACGACCTTTGGGCAGATAAAGACAAGGTACAAGGAGGATAAGTATAAATACAAATTTCAAGCTATCGCAGCCGATATTACTGATAGAAGGCTCCTTGTTCTTCCTAACGCTTTGAAATTATTTGGCATCAAACCCGATGAATTCAGCATCTCACGAGCGGTGAGAATGAGCATGAGCATACCATTTTTCTTTGAACCAGTGGAACTCCGTGATACCAGCGGCAGAAAACATTTCATTGTGGATGGCGGGCTCTTAAGCAACTATCCCATATGGCTTCTAGATGACGGTACCGAGAATCCACCCTGGCCTACATTCGGATTCAAACTCATGGAACCGGACAAAAGGGAATTAAAGGAAGGCAAAAGAAACCCCATCAGCAACCCTGTAAGCTTTCTCAAGGCCATTGTGGGTACCATGCTGGATGCCCATGACACATACCATATATCGAAATCAGCGGGAGATTACGACAGGACAATTGGCATCCCGACAGTCATTAATATAAACGGCATGCAAAAGGAAATCGGAACCACTGAATTCGGTATAACTCAAGAAGAGAATCAAGCACTGTACGACAATGGTGTTGAAGTTGCGAAGAGATTTCTCGATACCTGGGATTTTGCTGAGTGGAAGAAAAAATACAGGCAGAAACAGTAAAGAGTAACGCTAAATCAGCTCAAAAATGCGGGCAATTGCGTCCTGTGAATGATCAACGTAGTGGACGCCGCGAAGATTGGGAATTGTCCTGAGGCCGACTATGGGCTTTCCGATCTTGAGACCATGGCCAATTTCTGACAGGGTGCCGGCTCCGCCAGACACTGCCACCAGGCCGTCGGCGGTGTGAGCGATGATTACATTGCGCGCCTGCCCCATGTCCGTGGCTACCGGGATCTTGATGTAAGGATTTGCGCTACTGCATGAGGGGCCTGGTAATATGCCAACCGTGATGCCGCCGGCCAAGGATGCTCCTTTGGCGGCAGCTTCCATGACTCCACCCAAACCGCCGCAGATGAGAATTGCGCCCCTTTTGGCAATCTCCTCGCCAACTTCTAAGGCAAGTTGATAAATGGAGCTTTCACACTGCCCAGAACCTATCACTGCGATAATTGGTTGAGGTTGGCTCATAATAACTTATTCCTTCCAGCCGTGGGTGCCCAGTAAATTGACAAAGCGGCAACCACCCAGATCAGTTTTGGTAATTCCTTCCTTCACTCGGACAATTTTTATCAGCGATTGGGTGTACCGATCTCCCACGGGCACGACCAGCCTCCCCCCCATGGCCAGTTGGTCAACCATAGGTTGGGGAACATCGGGAGATCCAGCTGTTACAATGATTCCATCAAAGGGTGCCTCCTCCTTTAGACCCACGGTGCCGTCTCCAACCTTGAGAACCACATTGAAATATCCTAGATCGTCCAGGATACGCTGGGCCTTGACTGAGAGTGCGCGGATGCGTTCAATGGAATAGATTTTCTCTCCGAGTTCTGCTAGGATTGCCGTCTGGTAGCCAGAGCCTGTACCGATTTCAAGGACTCTCTCGCCTCCCTGCAGTTCAAGGGCTTCGGTCATCAGCGCGACCATGTACGGCTGGGAGATAGTTTGTTTTTCCCCTATGGGAAGAGGATGATCGTTGTAGGCTTGGCTGACGAGGGCCTCTTCGACGAAACGGTGACGGGGCACTTTCCTCATCGCATCGAGAACACGGGGATCCTTGATGCCACGGCTAATTAGCTGGTTTTCAACCATGCGGTTGCGAGCTGTGGCATATTCCATCTAACCCTCCCCATGGGTCAAACTGCCCGTGGATTAAGGTAAATTAGCCATGAACCATTTGTCAACGCAAAAACCAAGCCAGATAAAGGAAGATACTACCCCTTTTGATCACAAACTCCTGCCACTGCTCTTTATGCTCATGGGTATGGTCATTACTTTGGTTCACTGCAGCAAACCATTGACCCACAGGCAGGTAATGGTAACCAACCGGCCGGAGATGAAGGTCTTCAAAATGAAGGCTGATGTGGTCAGAGAGGCGCTGGAGAAGGTACTGGAAAAGAAGAAGTTCGTCCTAGTGGCAAAGCAAAGCAACGAACGGCACCTCGAAACAAAGTGGCTGGAAGATGGAGGTTACAGAAGCAGGGCAGTGGCGGACATCAAACCACTGTCCCAGAGCAAGACTGAGCTTACCCTGTTCATGTATCTCGAGGAAAAACACTTATTTAGTGACGAATGGGATCCAATGGATGAGATAGGAGAGGATACGTACAGGATTTTGATGGGAGACATCGAGATGGAGTGTTATCGTGTCCTGTACAACCGTACGTAAAGCCATAATACCAGCCGCCGGTTTGGGCACCAGAGTTAGGGGGATCACTGGAGACGTACCAAAAGAGCTTCTGACCGTGGCAGCGAAGCCACTCATCATCCATGCCATAGAAGGTTTGGCTGCGAGCGGCGTGCGCGAGATAGCTGTGGTCATCAGCTCAGCCAAAGAGAGTATCCGCAGATTTCTTCAGGGAAACCCACCTGAATTCCTCGCCCCACAGTTGGATGCTCACCTGAAAACCTTTTTCGAAGCTTGCGCCTTCAGCTTTTTTGTTCAGCCGCAACCAAACGGCTTGGCAGACGCGGTGAGTCTTTGCCGGGAATTTGTGGGCAGGGAACCCTTTGCCTTGATTATGCCGGATAATATTTTGCTCCATGGCCATCCGGTGATGACCCAAATAATCCCCTTTTTTTCGAGGGAAGGTGGAGACATCCTAGGGGCCATTACCATAGAAATGGGAGAAGCCTTTCGTTTTGGCAATGTGGGTATCCTGGAGACAGAGACTATTCCTGGCAAGAGCATACGATTCAAGAAGGTCTCTCACTTTTCTGACAAGAAAGGCGAGCCTATGACTATTCCTCCCGGAGAAAAAGTGCTCAAGAATTTCGGTGGAAGCATATTCCTGCCCCACTTTTTCGATTACATCGAAGAATGTCGCCCCCGTGCTCAAGGGGAGCTAGACGATGTTCCGGTTATTCAGGCTATCCTCAGAGATAAGGGGCTCCATGTGGTGGTGCTCGAGGGAGATGGCTTTGACGTGGGTAATCCTGCGGGATACCGGGCAGCAAGTCTGCACGCCAGCCGTTCAAAGCGTTGAAACCGTTCAAGTCGTAAAAATCGTAGAAACCGTAGAAGTCGAAGAAATCCTAATCTGTCCTCTGTCGTCTGATTTCTGACCTCTGACCTCTGACCTCTGACCTCTCTATTGCCGCGTCTCCGTTTCTCCCCGGCCCCGTGTCGCCTAGCTGCCGACTGTCTGCTGTCTGCTGTCTTCTGACTCGCTAGAGGAGATTTGCCAGATCAGCGTACTCGTTCCACAGGGTCTCAAGTTGAGACTGAGGAGGGGAGAACTGGTTTTTCTCTTCAGTGAAACCGAGGTCTTTAAGGGCTTGTTTTCGAAGTTTGAAGCGATAATAGGTGCCGAAAAACATCGGCCCCGCGGAGGTGTGCACAAAGGGAGAAAAGCTCTGAGGGTGTTCCACTCCCCCAGCGAAGGGTGCAATTTGAGTGCCTTGATAGAGAAAGGGGAGGTTGTCTTTCCAGGAAGCGTCGTACTTTTCAGGGGTAAAGAATTCTGTCGGTCCTTGAGCAAGCAAAGAATCAAGGGCAGCCGGATTGTGCACCTGGGTCAAGGGACGGAGGGCAAAAAGGTTAATTTTAGAGGAGTTATCAAGAATTGTCTCGAGGTAAGACAGGGAAGAATCTCTCTTACCGGCAAAGACACCCAGTCCCAAAAAAGGATAGTTTTTACGCCAACGGTCGATTGCCAGCTGCAGACTTGGTTGTGACGCTCTTGAAGTGTCATCGATCAACAGAAACAAAGGGGTGTGGTCGAATCGTCGAACCAGCTTCAGAAAGGAGGGAAGATAGTCGAGGTCCTGGTCGCGTTTGGATGAGATAAAAAACTTGTCGACTAGGGGTAGGACTAAGTACTCCAATCGCCCGTTGCTAAGCCACTGCTGGCCGGTTCCGATGAGAGCCCAGAGCAAACACAGTTTTTCAGGGTGGCCTAGCCTCTGCTTGCGGTACCAGGAGAGTGTCTGCTTCAGTTGGCGACGAGCGACTGTAGCCGAGACAAAGGCGAGTCCGAATCCTTTTCCTTCAGTCAACCTTTGATGGTCCCCAGGCTGGAGGATCTCCTTGGCCTGGTCCAGGAATTGCTCCCATTGGTCAAGGGGTATGCTGTTCAAAAGGAGGCTGGCCCGCAAGGTCCAAAGGTTTTGGAGAATGTACGGCCTTACCAGCCTCTTTCGCCAGAGGTCAAAGAGATTTTCGGTATGCTCTTTCACTGAATAACCGGGGGGGAATGGAGATGATTTTTGTCTGTTGGAAAGCTCTGCGATAAAGTTTCTCCTGAGAGAGGTGACCTCTTGTGAAAATTCGAATGCACTCCGAGCAGAAATTTGATGAGCCAGGGAAGGAGCACCCCAGCCGGTGGCAGCTCCCAAGCTGGCGTTGTGCAGGGTAATCACCACGCGGTTAGTCCTTCGGCTGACTTCCAAAGCCAAACGAAATACCTCGGAAAGCTCCTTTACTTGATAGGAGATCAGTTTTTCCAGGAAATCGATTTCGACCTTGCTACGCTGCCCCCAGGAGAGGATGCGGAGGCTTTTATCCAGTCCCCTCGTCTCAGCAGAGTGGAGGTTCGCTTTTGCACAGGTTGCAAGGGCTTTAACAGATGTCGTTTTGCCCCAATATCTGAGAGTTCCCGTGGGAGAAAGCTTGTTGCTGGCGATGAGGGCCGCACAGATTTCAGCCGGGGACAGGGTCTCTTCTGCGAACAACCGGTTTATCAGGCCACGTCGGATAGGATAGGAAAGGCGCCGGGCCAAAAAGGACAAAAGCCACCTGCGAGAAGCACTGTTTAGGGGACCAGATAAAATGATACACTCCTGATGACTGACAAATGATGACCGCTTGAGTAATACCTCCAAAAGAGTGGCAAGGGGACGGCAGCCTTGAGGATTTTCCAGACAACAAAGCAATTCTGCCACTGCCTGGCGAACTTTATCGTGCTCGTACCATTTAGAAGGCAACCAGTCAGGGAGCCAGCGGAGCAGTCGGACAAAGTGGTTTACCTCATCTTCAATGGGAGGACTGAAGATCAATACCTGTACTGCCTCGCGAACCTCCGGAGAGGTATCAATTAAGCCCTTTGCAAGACAAACGAGGTCTTCTCGCTTTGCTTCCCGAGCTGAAGAGAAAAGACGACGGGCCCCGTTTACCAGATGAGGAGCATTGTTGTGCAGGACCCTCAAGAAAGGGCGCAGGGGTTCTGGATGGTTAAACTTCCAGATTTCCATGGGAGTCAACTCCAGGTCGCCACGTGGCAGTGGTTTTCACCAACAACTTTACATACACGGAAAGAAGATTATATTAAAAAGTTATCGACTGATTGGCAAGCATAACAGTGGAGGAGGAACTTAGAGCAGAGTTAAGTGTCTAACTGCTGGAGAGATGCTAGATATCCGCTGTAGCGGTCCAGTGGCAAAGCAGTCAGGACAAAACAAACCTTGACGGCTTCGTAAAAAGTTCATCTGTCGAGATAGGGGGCTTTTTCCTGTGGCGCCTCCTCGAGAGGTTTTTACGAAACCATCAGACTTTCACAGTAGATAATTTTACAGTTTGGAAAGGAGAGGACATGGCAATCAATGTCTCGAAGAAAGGCCACCTCAAACAGCATGGGAGAAACTTTTTCTTTATTGCAATGGTGGCCTTGCTAGTGTTATCCGTGGGGCCAACTTTTAGCAATGGTGCTGAGCAGGGAGCGAAACCCTACTTAACTGCCCCTGCTTCTTTCACCGAACTGGTGAAACGAGTGGGACCTGAAGTGGTAAATATCTCTACCACCAAGGTCATCAAAAGAGGGCCGATGATGAGGCACTTCGGCAACGAGGGACCGTGGAGAGACTTTTTTGGGGATGATTTTTTTGAGCGGTTTTTCGGACAAATACCCAGGGAGCGTAAACAGCGAAGTCTGGGTTCGGGGGTTATCATAGATCCCCAAAAGGGGTACATACTCACCAATTACCATGTCATAGCCGGTGCAGACGAAATCACCGTTCGCTTAGATGATGGCAAAGAGTACAGTGCTGAAGTAGTGGGCAGAGATCCGAAGACAGACCTGGCCTTAATCAAAACCAAAAATGCCCTGGATGTTGATGCGGGAGCACCATTGGGAGACTCGGACAAAGTCGAGATTGGAGAGTGGGTCATGGCCATCGGTAACCCCTTTGGGCTCGAACGCACAGTGACCGTAGGTATTTTAAGTGCCAAGGGAAGGGTGATTGGAGCCGGGCCTTACGACGATTTTCTCCAAACTGATGCGGCGATCAATCCCGGAAACAGTGGAGGTCCCTTGTTTAACATGCAGGGTGAAGTCATTGGAATCAACACAGCAATTGTAGCCACTGGTCAGGGTATCGGTTTCGCCATTCCCATCAATATGGCCAAAGATTTGTTGCCACAATTGGAGAAAGGGAAGGTCACTCGGGGCTGGCTGGGGGTCAGTATCCAGGAGGTCACCGAGGAAATTGCCAAATCCTTCAAGCTTAAAGACGCCAAGGGGGCTCTCGTAGCTGAAGTCATGGAGGATACTCCCGCTGAAAAAGGTGGATTGGAGCGGGGAGATATCATCATCAGTTTTGACGGTAAAGAGGTTGAGACACCAAACGAACTGCAAAGAATTGTCGCAGGCACACCTCCAGACAAAAAAGTGAAAGTCAAGGTGATACGAAACGGCAAGGCTGAAACGCTCACGGTAAAGGTGGGGACCATGCCCGCCGAGGAAATAACCGAGGAAGAAAAAGGTATTACAACCGATCTTGGTCTCACAGTGCAGACCTTGACTCCGGATCTGGCTGAGCAGTTCAACTGGTCCCGAGATGAAAAAGGTGTTCTGATCACCGGCGTTGATCCCAGTGGTGCTGGAGCGGAGGCCGGCTTGCGTCGTGGAGACTTGATTAAAGAGATAGACCGACAAGAGGTAGAGACCACAGAAGACTACAAAAGAATTATAGGGAAGACCAAGAAGGGGGAGTCTGTGCTTTTCCTGATCAAGCGGGGAACCAGGACTTTTTATACAACCCTGACGCCGGAACCAGAGTAGAATTCTGTCAAATCAGATTAATTCCAATGGGCGGGATGAAAACCGCCCTTTTTTTCCCGGGAGTTTTTCCAAAGATGAGAGGCTTATTCCATTGCCGCAAGCAATGACAGGATGAGCCGTGAGGTAAACCTCATCGGATCAACCGGGAAACAATAGGGAAATTCCTGATTTTTACCCTCTTGACCATAAGAGAAGGATGATTATATTATTACACAGATAAGTTTAGTAAGCTGAAATTATTAAATAAGGAGGTACAAAATATGTTCGAGATGATACCTCGGAGGAGAAACAGAGGAGCCCTGGCTAGGCCAAGGAGAGATTTGTTCGATTTGTTTTTTGAGGATCTCACTCTTCCTGATTTCTGGACAGCTGAGAAGAGTTGGATGCCGGCCTTTGACGTCTCTGAAACCGATAACGAGATTGTTGTGAAAGCGGAACTTCCGGGCATGAATGTCGAAGACATTGACATCGCTCTTACAGACGGCTTGCTTACCATTAAGGGCGAGCGCAAGATGGAGAAAGAGGACAAAGAGGAAAATTACCATCGAATCGAGCGGCAGTTTGGATCCTTCTCCAGGAGCTTGAACCTGGGTACAAAGGTAAGAGCTGACGGTATTGAAGCCGGTTACAAAGATGGAATACTTACTGTTACCTTGCCAAAGGTTGAAGAAAGCAAGCCTAAAAAGATAGAAGTGAAGAGTTGATTTAGAGTCAGGTAATCCTGAAATAGGCGGGGTAACAGCGTCTATGCTCTGCAACAGGCAAGAAGACGCAGACCCCGCCAGTGTTTTGTGAGGTGTAGTGCAATGAGCAAAAGATGGAATGGGTTATCGCTGTACCTACCCGGTACAATTTTCATTACCCTTGGTATCCTAGCCCGGATATTTCATGAATGACTTGCTGCGACCACGGATATGGCCGTCCTTCCTGGCGTCCTCGGGTGTCGGCTCCTGCGACGTACCGTTCAGGTACGCCTCGGAACCAACACCCTGCGGTTGCCAGGTGGCACGCCCATCTTCATGGTCTCGCGACAGCAATTCATGAAATATCCGGGCTAGTGGTCTTATTTCCAATGATATTAGTGGCTCTCATTTCGGCTGGTTTACTGCTGATAGGGCTCACTGCAATTTTAATCGCTCACAGGGTAAGAAAATTGCGACAAGAGGGAGAGCGGACTGTTGTTTGGGAACCTGTTGAACCATTTCTGGGCGAGTGGTTTGACAGGGTTTTTATCTACCGACGGAGGTAAATATAATCCAAGCCGAATACCGCTTGGTCTCTATATACATGCCCCACCACACCTTTTGGGTTGGTGGGGTTTTTTTTTAGTGCGGATGATAAGAGATATTGCAAAGAAGCATAAGACATCCGCGGGAGTGAGTTCTCAGATCAACTTTGTGATGCGGCTTTATCCAGCAAGTAAAGTTCAATATCTTTGAGAGGAATTTGATTCATATGCAGTCCCAGAGTTTCACTGTCAATCCCTAAACTCAGTCCGAGAAGTTGAGGATAGAGAATGGACGGCAGCTGATGCTCCGGGCCCCGGCGAGAGACCAGTATTTTCTGAACGTGATCGAACTGAATCTGACAGTAAGAACAGGCAACGCAGAGGAAGTCCGCGCCAGATTTCTTGGCGTGCTTCAGTTTGCTTTCGGTCAGATCCAACGAAAGTTCTTCGTTTACGCCCCACAGTGGGGATCCACAGCACTCAAGCTTCTTCAGCCAATCGACGCTCCGGGCCCCTGTAACCTCAACGAGCTCGTCAAATTTTGAGGGAGAGTAAGGTTTGTCGAAGTTTATGAGTTTACTGGGACGCAATATGCGGCAGCCGTAGTGTGTTGCGATGTTTAGATTTTTGAAAGTATGGACGATTTGCTTGCTTATGGCATCGATTCCTAAGTCATCGTAAAGAACCTGCAGCAAGTGCTTTGGTCTTATGTCTCCTTCATATCTCAATCCCTCTTTTTCAAGAGTGTTGTTGACTTCTTTCCTTATTGCTTCATCCTCTTGCAGAAGCCGCTCTATGTGTCTCATGGTTCCGAAGCAGCAGTTGCAAACCGTTAAGAGATCCAGATTCTCCCTCTCGGAGAGAGCCAAATTCCTGGCGGAAGAAATGACGTAGGCCTTGAAATTTATGTTTCTCAAGGGATAGCCGCAACAGCCGAACTCTTCGACGTCCACCAAGTCGATGCCAAGTTTGTCGAGCACCGCGTTGGTGGACCATTCATATTGTTGGAGCACTATGGGAGTGGTGCAGCAGCGCAACAGTGTGTACTTCATATGGGTAACCATCCTTTACGTTTTTTCCTGTTTCATGAGCTTCTCTTTCGCTCGAGTGACTGCTATGTTTTTCAGTTCGTAAATGATGTCAGCGACGCACACACCCTGAGGGCAGGCCTCCTGACACTGATAACACCCCAGGCAATCCCACAGCATTCTTGAACTGAAGACCAGATCCCATAGCCCCATCCCCGCGGCGTGCATGAGCTGGTGGGGCAGGAGTCCCACAACTTCGCCGGGCACCGCGTAATTGCGCACCACCGGACAGGCGTTGGTGCAGGTCACGCAGCGAAAGCAATGGGAAAAGGTGCTGGCCTGGGCCGATTTGTACATCTTGCCAGAAAGGCCGTTGTCGGTTGGCACCAGAGGAATATTGCTATCCAGCATATGGAGGGGAATACCATTGGGATAAATATTCTTGAGAGCCAACTCTACGGGATCAGGATAGTGTTCCTTTTCTATGTCCAGAGAATCCTTCATCAATCCACGGTATAGGGAGAGGGGTGAGAGAACGAAAAACTCTGGTTGATGCCTGGCGAGGAGAGCCTCCCTGACGGCGAGCCACAATTCCTGTAGATTGATTCCGGCAGGGCAGACCACTGTGCAACGGTAACAATTGGTGCAAAGATGCAGCCCTTCTTGTATGGTTCTGATTTCCTCGGGGGTGAGTTTTTTGCCAGCAACCAGGGCTTTTATGGAAGGTATCTTCTCTGAGGGCAAAATATTAAGGTTACGAAGCGTTTCAAAGACAACGCCGACTCTGCACTGAACGCTGCACGTCCCGCAGTGCATACAGGCATCCAGTTCCAGAAGTTGTCTGGTGGCGACATTGGCTGGGAGCGATGTTTCCTTATCCATGACCGAATTGGCCAAAAGACTAAGGGGAGTGGTGAAGATGTGGAACAGCTTGCTAAAAGGAAGATAAGCCAAACCAATCATACAAGCCAAGAAGTGGATGTACCAAAAGATTGACTGCGCATTGATTTGGTCTAGGGTGATGGCAAAAGGTCTGGTGATTACTGATGTAGCGTAACCGGCAAATCCCCACTGAGGTCTCGAGTGACACTGGCTACAGCTCAGTTCATGGGCTTCTTTGCCCGCCGCCAAGGTTTGAGCATCAAAGGGGCCTTTAATCTCTGGGGAGACAACGCCGAATTTCGCTACCCAATAGGACTCCAAAGATGTAAGCTCTTGTTCATCGGCCGCGATTGTGTACTCGTCCACCATCTCTTGGAACTTGGAGTACGAGGTTATCTTGGTACCCTCCAGAAGAAAGCCGGAAAAGATAATAACCGCTAAAATGATTATGGCGTAGAGATCCATGGGGCTGGTTCTGAGGCGGGGCACCTTGAGGACAAACCGTCTATATACCGCAATTCCAACTCCCACCAGGACCAGGACTCCGAAAAAATCTCGCAGAAAAAGAAATGGGTTAAGCGTTGGATAGTATTCCGGGAACAGGGAGGAGGTGACTATGGCGTCGAGGCCATGCATGAGCAGAAGCAGGATAAAGCCGTAGTAGATACACATGTGCATGGCCCATTTGAGAGAGTCCTGCTTCAGTACTTTTACCTGCAGGAGTACATCGAGAACGAATACCCTGAGCAGGGTAAATACCTTTCTGCTGAATACAGTCTGGACAATACCTCCGAGGGCTGCAAGAATCCTCGCGGGAGTGGAGATACTTTCGGTCTCGATTCCAAGGGAGTATCGAAACCAGGAAGAGATCTTGTAGATAAGACCAAGAGAAAAAATGACCAAGGATGTATATAAGGCGACGGTAAAAAACATGAGCTTCCAGTTCCTCCGTTCAATATCCAGTTAAATAGTAGGTTTCAGTAATAATCTGTCAGTCCTTCTATCTTGCTTAGCATCTGATTCAAGGAATTCCTTTGATCGAAGTCAACTCAGGTGTCCCCGGGAAGGAAACGAGCAGAAGAATGCGTAACTTTCGAAGGGGAAAGTCACATGGCTCGTATAGAACCGTTATCCAGCATTGCCAGGAGGTCTGGGGCACGACACAACAAGGAGTCCAAGTGGATAGAATTGTAACATAATTACTAGGAGAAAACCGCATTTTAGAGAAAAAACTATGCAACCATGAATAGGGCCCGCGCGGGTAAGTTCTGCAGCAATTGATCACATTACCAACCACCTCCAAGGCGACTGAAGTCAAGACTATACGGTATTGCGGCATTGTGATGAAAATGAAGTATACAACCCTCAAAAAAAAGAGGCATCTAGCCCCTTTTTGGTAAAATTGATTGTTTGTTGAGTTTTGGCATGACCGCCGGTCAACTTTGGGACTCTGTTTCCTTACATTCCACACAGCGGCCGTATTCATCGACACAATCACTGCAATGAAGTCGATGGCATACCTTACATTCGGTCATAACCGTGCTTGTATCACCTTCATAGCTTGCATCACACGCTGCACAGACAAACTGGGGATCTTCTGTTTCTGTCATTTCAATACTCCTACGTTTTCTCGGGGTAGATAAAACATCCTGGCTACACACAGTTTTTGAATGTGCCCCTTGTAAATTCCTCCCATTGATTGAGCAGGTCAAGCCTGTTGGCCACCACGAAAGATTCGCCGCGGCTTTCGACCACTCTTTCAATCCACTTGCGAAACCTAGCAACCTGCCAAGGCTTTCCGGGGATAGCTTGTACCTGGAGCAGCTTCAAGGCGTCTTCCACACTCAAGTGAATCAACAGCGTCTCCTTCCTTCATCCTTTCAAGCAGATGAAGGCCTTTCCTCCAATTCCTGGGCAGATGAAACTGCATGCTCCTGTGTAGAGATACCATTTTTGAGCAAGGAAAGCCCTTTTGTAAGTTCAAGGAGAACTCCCATGCCCTGTTTGACCTCACTATTGCCCAAAGCGAAGACCATACCGAAGGGGCCTACTTCTCTGGCTTGAGACAAGTCAACTGCGGTCGGTATTTCAGCCGCCCGATGTAAAAGGTGCACTGCCTCAGGAGTTGTGAGCTTTTTGGCCACTCCCACAAGATCTACTAGGCCGTTTCCAATTTGTTCAATGTCGCGGGGAGTGTAGGTTTGGGCTATTCTTTGTAAGACCCCAACCACCGTGGCCAAAATCTGAAAAATTCCCTGTTGTTCGAGCATGTCGAGGTAGGCGATGGCCTGGGGTACAGCGGATTTTAACAGAGGCTCAACTGTCCGCACAAAATCAATGAGGTTCTTCAGCTGGTCTACGGACCAGGTCACATTTTTGGTATTTCTCAAGACCTTTTTTAAAAGATAGGTCAAATCTTCCAATTGAAAATCGGACTCTATCTCCAGCAGTCCTTTGATAAGTTGCTGGACCGTTTCATTGACCCTGGGGGTAAGATCATCCCTTAGTTCCCTCATAGACCTGGCAGTGTCGGTCAAGATATGAATTTCATGCTCCAAACGGTCGAGCTGTTCCACTATTGCTTTATCCTTAGTCATATCCATACCTCCAGACTATGCAGCCTGCCTGAGCTTGCCCGCCATGTTGAACTGGGCTTCCAGAGGCAGTTCAAGACCTTTCATTAAAAGGTTCCAGTACACCCACTTGAACATCATCTTGCCCCAGTGGTTACCGAATGTCTCCTTCAACATGGTGAAAGGCCCCATTCCGGGAAAGGGGAACTTCCCGGGCAAGGGTTCCACCTCATAGTTGAAGTCGAGCAAAATGGCCTTCTCGAATCCAGATGCCAAAAAACAGGTTGCGTGGCCGTCGAAACTGGCAAGGGGCTCATGACCGTCTATTTCGCGAACCAGGTTTTCCACTATGGTATAGGACATGTAATGAGCCACCGACCCAGCCTTTGAAGTGGGCGCGTTGGTAGCATCTCCCACCACATAGATCCGATCTGCAGTCTGGGCTTTCAGGGTATGCTTATCCACCTGCACGTAGCCCATGGGGTCGCCCATAGCGGAATCCAAAATGGCTTTGGAGCCAAAATTGGGTGGTATCGAGACCAGGAGGTCGTACCCTACCTTGTCGCCTTTGTGGGACTCAATGGTTTTTTCATTGGGATTCACCCTGGCCAGATCGAAAAAGGGGGTGACCTTGACGTTTTTCTTTTTGGCGAAGGCGGCCAGAGCTTTTGCGGCCACGGGTTTGGTGAAGATGTTGTCGATAGGGGTTACGAATTCGATCTCCACCTTGTCCCTGACGCCGTTCACCTGAAAAAACCAGTCGGCCATAAAGACGAACTCCATGGGCGCGATGGGACATTTGTAGGGAAATTCGGCGATATTGAGCACAACTTTACCCGAGTCGAAATACTTTAACTTGTCGCGCAAGGCCACCGCCCCATCTAGAGAGTAGAAGTCGAAGACGTCTTCCCGCCAAGAATCCATCATACCTTCCACTTCTTCAGGAACAATTCTACAGCCGCTGGCAATGACCAGGTAGTCGTAGTCGTAGGTGTCTCCTTTCTCAGTCTCCAGATTGCGCTGGTCGGTGTTAATCTTGGTGACTGTGTCGACGACAAAATCGACACCCGAGGGAATGAAGTCGCGTTTGGGTTTGAGAACGTCCTCGCTAGCGTACAATCCGAAGGGTATGAAGAGATACCCCGACTGAAAATGATGTTGCTCGTCCTTGTCAATCATGGTTATTTGCCACTCGCTGTCTTTCAATTCCTTACGCAGGTTAGCGGCAACCATGGTACCGCCGGCCCCTGCGCCCAAAATGACTATTTTTCTCATAACCGTAGCCTCCATGAAGTGTGATGATACATTTTTTCCAAGGCACAAAAAAACTCACGTGCCAGCAACAGATGTGAAGATTTTATTGTCGTTCACTCTTTCAAACGATGGTAGAGGCCGAGAAGCAGTTCAGGTCTCGATGGGAAGTGGATTCTCACTCCCCAGGGCCGACGGAGAAAAGCGAAAGAGGTGTGGGAACAATTAAAGCTTGTGCACAGCGTATTAGTAGCTGCTTGCCCTTCGCAGATAGCGTGAAGTCCTTCCATGAGTGCGCAGAAGAAAGGTATAGGTGGTTGCCAACCTTCGGCCGATAATTTTGGCTATCCGCTTATAAAATATGACCCCATCAGCTGGATATTTCTCGAATACGCGAACCAAATCCTTATTGCTGATCTTCTGTAATTTAGTTGGAGCTGCGCATACCGCTGAGGCCGTAAAGACGTGGTGGTCAACCAAGCTTGACCATCCGAAGGCTTCCCCGGCTTTTTCTACAACGTGAGTTACGTAGCCGTCTTCTCCGATACTCAACTCAACGCTCCCCTTCACGAGGATGTAAAAATTGAGGGCAGGTTCGCCCCTCTCAAAAAGGACAGAGCCCTCGTCGTGGGATTCCTCCACGGTAATCTCGCTAATGGCGTCGACGACTTTTGGATCTAAACCCTCCAACAGATTAACTTCTTGCATAACCATAATCTCCTCCTTGAGCTATTGGTAACGTGAAACATCACAACCTATGGTGATTAGTCTCAAAAGACTGCAGTGCAAAGAAGGTGTAAAAAGGTGATGCGTCTCAGCTTCAAGTATAGATACCACATTGTGGGAGCAATTCCTGTGCCAGCTCCACCTACCCATCAATATTGAGAGTGAGGATTCTAGGACAGAATGAAAATGGAACACGAATATAAGTATTTGAAATAAAAATAAATTAATAAACTAATAAAAAACTCACCCAGAACGAATTACTACTCCTTGGTGCAGTTTTCCAGGGGATACTACTGTGCCTTGGTCTGTGTGAATACAGGACAATATAGATTGCTTCCTATATTTATTATTGAAAAACAAATAGTTATTCATGTAAGATTTCCGGACACAGGTTCTGATTGGGAAACGAATGGTCAAGTTCCTGTTTCACCCTGAAGGTAAAGTAAGATTAGTCCAGGAAATGCAAAAAGACTTGCTCTTATGCCACTATGTGGCATATAATTCGACTTATACTGGTAGGTTAACCAGGGACTTATCTCAAGGAGAGGGTGAGGGTGCTTCGAGGACAGCACACATTCTCTCGTCGTTGACAGGTGGGGTGATGGACAAAAGAGAGTTTTCAGAGATTCGCCACCGACTGGGAAAATCTCAAAGGGAAATGGCTCAACTTTTGGCTGTTTCTCTCAAGGCCATTCAGAGTTTCGAGCAGGGTTGGCGAAAGATCCCAACCCATGCCCAGAGACAGTCATTGTTCCTTCTGGCTATGAAGGAATCAAAATACGGCAGAAAGCCTTGTTGGGACCTCCAGGGATGCTCCTCGGAAACAAGAGAAAGATGTCCTGCCTGGGAATATCACAGTGGGCATCTCTGTTGGTTTATCAGTGGGACCTTGTGTCAAGGGGAGGTTCAAGGAAACTGGGAAAGCAAAATGAGGATATGCAGAAAATGTAAGGTCTTCAAATCCATGCTCGACGCCAAACCATAGTTCTTTGTCCAGTCCGCCGGCCACAGCCAGGAAAAACTCTCTTCAATTCCAGCCACTTTTCATTATTCCATCATTCCAGTATTCCAAACACAGCCGTTAAACTATTCCATGGAGGGGACCGCCGGGTGCACCCATTGCGTCTACCCGTTTTTCTATTTGGGGATCCTCTTCCAAGGGAGAAGCGTGATATGTCTTTAAGCGACTATCGATAAGTAACGGTCCTGTGCATCCCCAGTGCTTGCAGTGGGTAAAAGCCCCCACCCCATACATGTCTGTGGCCGGATCAGATCTGGTGAACGCCACCCAGAGGAAATTTTCCCATGTTTTTGCAGTGAAATGTGAGTCATCTACCAGGACAACGAGGGGGAAAGCAGAAAGCTCTTCATATTTCGCTAAAAACACAGCCAATTTTTCTACAGCAGGATCATGTTCATCCCGGCTCTTTCTGTGGGGTTGACCCTCGACAAGCAGTATTCCCGGGGCAAACACCGCTGGCCGACGAAAGCCAGCTGGCAGGGAAAGATGGGCTGGGAGTTCAACACCCAGCTCTCTTTGTTTTGGACCAGCGGTGGCAAGGACCAGCTTCGAGCCCTGATTTAAGCTGATCCCGGAATAGTCCAGGGTGTCCATAGTGGTTCGGGTGATAAAATGCAAATCCCTTTGCCAGTTAGCCCGTTCGAGTACGTGTTTGAAAAAATGAGGTATGTCTCGTGCGGTAAGAGTGGGGTCGTCCTCCTTGGCACAAATGAAAACATATTTAGCCAGAGAGGTCTGGCTGGTACCTAGGAGGGAGAGGCCGCAGGTTATTATCTCTTGCGGTTGCCGTTTTTCTGCATAGGGCACATAGCGCTCACTGCCTATGGCCAAAAGCAGCGGATGAACTCCAGCTGCGTCCACCGCATTGACTTCGTGAACTCCACTAAAGACAGAGGGCACCAAGGCAGCAGTGAGTTCATGGATGAAGGCTCCGAAAACGGTGTCCTCCTGTGGAGGGCGTCCCACGGTAGTGAAGGGCCAGATTGGGTTTTCCCGATGGTAAACCCTTTCTACCTTGAGAACCGGAAAGTCATGAACCAGGCTGTAGTATCCCAAATGATCTCCAAAGGGTCCTTCCGGCTGCTGGTGTTCGGGATCTATGTACCCGGAAATGCAGAAATCGGCCTCTGCCAGCAAGGGCAGGGTTTTGCCTGTAGAGATCATTCTCACTCTGTGCCCACTCAAAACCCCGGCAAAAAAAATTTCAGGGACTCCTTCGGGTAGAGGCATAATTGCGGCAATTGTCATTGCCGGTGGCCCCCCCACGAAGATATTGACTTTGAGGGGAACGTTAGCCTCGATTGCCTGAGCGTGATGGTAGCCAATACCACGGTGAATCTGGTAATGCAGTCCTACTTCCTCATTGGGCTTATAGGTTCCCCCGGAGAGCTGCACCCTGTACATACCCAGATTGGAGTGGGCAAAACCAGGTTTTTCGACGCTTTCGGTATACACCTGAGGCAGGGTAATGTAACCGCCCCCGTCTTTTGGCCAGGATCTGAGCTGGGGCAAGCTGAGAATATTGGTCTCTTTTGCCAATACTGGCCCTGCAGCGACCTTTTTGGGGATGGCATGTCGAAGCCCCTTTGGCACCCTGGCGAACTTCCAAGGTCTCTTTAAAAGCTCTAGAGGGTCGACTTTCAGCCTTAACAAACGCTCTAAGGTCTCGAGGGTATCACGGAAAATGAACCTAATCCTCTCACGAGTGCCGTAAATATTTCCTGCCATGGGGAATCTGCAGCCCTTCACATTGGTGAAGAGCAGGGCAGGGCCCTGAGCTCGGTAGACACGGCGTTGCACAGCACCGATCTCGAGATTAGGGTCAACCTCCCGGGTAATGCGTACCAATTCGCCCCGAGACTCCAAATCTGCCAGGCACTGAGAAAGATTTTGGTAGCCCACTATTTAGCGCTCCCTTTAGCCCGGATATTTGATGAATTGCCTGCTGTGACCACCGATATGGGCGTCCTTTCGGGCGTCCTCGGGTGTCGCACCCTGCGACGTACCGTTCAGGTACGCCTCGGGTCCAACTCCCTGCGGTTGCCCGATTGCACGCCCATCTTCATGGTCTCGCAACAGCAATTCATCAAATATCCGGGCTATCCATCGCCCATGGTGGTATTGCAGCTTCTTGGGAATTTCTGCTGGCATGTAGTGCGCGTAAGTATCCGGGCTGAACCCCCTGGCTGCTGGACTCCAGTTGATTGCCCAACAGAGTTGAGCGGACTGAGTGTTGAGATAGGAAGCGATTTGCTTTATGCTTCCCTCTGCAATTCTTCAGCCTTGTGGAAAGCCCTTTCCATGTCTGGGAGATGGGTGATTTCTGGGACCACCTGAATGTAGCGCACCTTACCTTCTCTGTCTACAAGGATTACTGATCTTGCAAGGAGCATGAGATCATCAATCAAAAGACCGGTGGATTTGCCGAATGAAGCATCACCATAATCGGATAGATACTGAAGATCTGTAAGTTTGGCCTCTTTGGCAAATCGTTTCTGGGCAAAAGGTGTGTCGCGGCTAATAACAATTCGTTTGATCTCTGGGGAAAGCTGGTCTCCCTCCTCTCCCAGGTAGTGGGTCTGAGCCTCACAAACAGCTGTGTCCAAAGAAGGGACAATGCTCAGAAAGAGGACCGAACCTCTCATGGAGGACAGGTCGACTTTTGCCATGGTATTAGCGTCCCTCAGTTCCACCGAAGGTATTGTCTCGCCTACAGATATGGGCTTTCCGATGAGTTTGTAGGTTTTCCCTTTTAATGTCACAGAAGTTCCCGGCTCAACAGACAATTCATCTATCGGGATCTTGGGCTGTGTAGTGGCGCAACCCATAAGTAAGATGAGAAATATGACCGTCATCCAAAAAGGAAGTTTTCTCGTTACCATTTCTTGTCTCCTCATGGTGAGTGGTATCCGGATATTTCCAAAATGAGAAGGTCACATCTACTATGCTGCCCTCTAATAAATAATAAACAAAAGTAAGTACAGAGAAGGGTGATGTAAAGTGAAACAGGTTATTTGATACTAGAAAGCCTCTCAGTCACTTTCTTCCGGTGAGGTGAATTTACGACTCGGTGAAATTACCTGTTGGACTTGGTCATTTCACCAGTTATAATTAGTGACTCCTACGCTAGTAAATAAATAACCTGCTGTTATCTAAAGGTTATCCAGCCAATCACGGGATTGGCATGCATATTGATTAAATGATCCTACTCACCCTCTTTCGCCGAGCACCCACACATATATGCGCATGCCTCACATTCTCAGAGGGAGGGTTCCTCAGATATTTGGGAGTTTGGTCACCCGTTTATTGTAGGAGGCCACTCAACAACTCGAATCTACGGTTACCTGGGAAATGGGAGAGTTTACGTGCGATTACGAGGTCATTTAGCTGTTGCATCTTTTGTCTTTGCAGCCATCTTTTTGCTATTGCTCGTAGGGATTGCCGCTGCGCAGACCGAGGTGATTACCGACACAGAAAATTGCTTGTTCTGTCACAGATACCCTAACATGGGTCGCTATGACAAGAGTGGTAAGAAGAGGATCTTCTACGTAAACGAAAAACTTTTTGCCTCATCGGTCCACGGAAAGCTGCAGTGCAAGAACTGCCACGCCGGGCTGGATCAAATCCCCCACACTAATGTAAAAAAGGTAGATTGTTCTTCTAGCTGCCATATCAAAGAGCCATCCACCGGTAAAGAATTTTCCCATTCAAATATGGTTGAGAAATTCCGTGCCAGCGTTCACGGGGGGGCGATGAGGGGTGATTTAAAGCGTCACCCCGAAGATTTGCCGACCTGCAAATACTGTCACGACAACCCTATGTACCGTGCTCCCCGTGGGGTCTGGGGTCAAAGCCAGGCTTTGATCAATGAGACGCTGGCGAGGTGCATGGGATGCCACACTTCATCCCACTGGGCCGAAAGATTCTATTCCCATTTCACCCATCGTATGAGGAAAAGACGCAGTCAGGAAGATATAGTAGCCCTGTGCACGAGTTGCCACGAAGACCAGGAAAAAATGGCACGCCACGGTCTCGAGAGCATCGGGACCTACAAAGACACCTTTCACTGGATCCAGGTACAGTATGGAGTAAAAAATGCTCCTGACTGTATCAGTTGTCATGTCCCCGTAGGATATTCGGCCCATGACATACGGCCGAGGACCGACCGGATGTCGTCGATCAATCTGGAAA
>JAJDNB010000119.1 GCA_022340905.1 Deltaproteobacteria bacterium
CAATTAAGATGTAAAAGGGGTTTTTGAGGGAACAGGATTGAGGCTGTGGGGAAGGAGCAGAAACTAAGTACTATAATTATGAAAGTTTGATTAGCATATCTAAAGTTTTCATGACTACAAGCAACTAAACATATATAGCAGAGAAGTGGATATCTCGCTTCGGTAGAATGCCTCTATATGTAAAAGAAAAACTCACAATAATAGGACTCAGAGATGTGGATTTTCGATTAGGACTGCACCGAATAAGATGATTCAAAGGGCGCATAATCAGTATACCCTTCTGCTCCCGGGGTATACCATAACGACATGTCTTCAGCAGGGTTTAAAGGCCAGTTATTCTTGAATCGTTCGGGCAAATCAGGGTTCGTTATAAAAGGTCGACCAAAGGCTATCACATCCGCATTGCCTTCTACGAGTCTCTCCTCTGCTGTTTCTTTGGTGTAACCGCAGTTGCCGACAATTATTCCCTGAAAAATCGGCCTGAATTCCGCCAGCGTCATTGGTTCACCTTTTTCGTGAAAACCAAAAGCCAGTCCGTCCATGATATGCAGATAACCAAGTTTTAGTTTGTTCAACTCTTCTGCTACATAAAGATACGTTTCCCTGAAGTTTTCACTCCCCATATCATTAAAAACTCCGTTTGGTGAAATGCGAGCCCCGACCTGCTCTGGTGCCCAAATCTCAAGCACGGCTTCAAGCACTTCTCTGAAAAAACGGAATCTATTTTCGAGACTTCCCCCGTATTGATCTTGGCGGAGATTTGTTTTTGAATCGAGGAATTGATTAATCAAATAGCCATTGGCACCATGCACTTCCACCCCGGAAAAACCGGCTGCCTTCGCATTCATAGCTCCCGTGCGGTAATCATTCACTGTTGCTTGAATTTCATCAAGAGACAGTGCACGTGGGGTTTCGTACGGCTTCTTACCCAGAGGAGTGTGGATCTGATCGCCCTCCAGTCGAACTGCTGAAGCAGAGACAGGAAGTTCACCATTATGGAAATCACTGTGCGATGCTCTACCGCAATGCCAAAGCTGGAGAAAGATGGGAGTACCTGTCGGTTTTACTTTATCGGTGACTTTGCGCCAGCCCTCAACCATCTCATCAGTGAAGATTCCTGGCGAATCAATCCAGCCGATGCCCTGCTGTGAAACCACTGTGGCCTCGGTTATCAGAAGTCCGGCACTGGATCTCTGATAGTAATATTCGGCCATCAATTCATTCGGTATGCGCTCCTTGCCGGCACGCCCCCTGGTCATTGGTGCCATAGCTATTCTGTTTCTCAACTGAAGGTTTCCCAGTGAGATTGGTTCAAATAAGCTGGTCGCTTTCATCATATTGCCTCCCCTAGATCTTGTCTTGAGCCTCACACTACGGCACCCTTACTTCTTGCCGCCGCTCAGTGTTTCGTCGGTGTAGCCCCAGCCCTTACAGGAAGGTACGTCAATTAGGATGAACTCCGCACCGTGCTCGGCAGCGAGTATCAAGGGTTCTTCAACGTCGACTCGGGCTTGATCCGCCTCACCAAGTTGCTGGCCGTTGACTGACAGTTGGCCTTTGGTAACATAGATAAAAACACGGCGCCCTTCGGTGTGGTCGAAGGTGATCTTACGTCCCGCCTCGAGATCACAACGGTAGATGGTGGCATCTGTGTGGAATGTCACCACGTTCTGCAGATTTTGACCGGAGGCTACCGGAAGAAGTGTGTTCTTCCACGCGGACGGATCATATGACCTTTGATCGTAGGTGGGTTCCAGGCCCGACTCGTCTGGGTAGATCCAGATCTGGTAGAAGTGCACGGGTATGTCAGCGAGGTTAAATTCCGAATGCGTCAGACCGGTGCCGGCCGACATTCTCTGAACGTCCCCTGTCTTGATGACCGTCTTGTTTCCCATACTGTCCTCATGGGTCATCTCGCCATCGAGAACAATGGTTATGATTTCCATTTCCTCATGGGGATGGGTAGGAAATCCACTATCTGGTTCAACCACATCATCGTTGAATACCCTTAGTGCTCCGAACTGGATGTTGTGAGGATCGAAGTACCTGGCAAAGGAAAACAGCCAGTAGGTCTTCAACCAACCAAAATCGGAGAAGTGGCGATCTTGCGCCTTGATTACATCTATCATCTTTTTCCTCCTCTCTAATATTGCTCGTCTGCCCCTAAAATCGACGTTAATGGCCTTGCTATAAGCCCATCTTCTCACATCTTCCCCATAGAAAACAGTTCATTCGCTTGGCCTGACCCCTGCAACTTATTTATTTTCCTACCACATGCGGATTCTTAGCGGTCTGTGGTGCCTTGTGTACCATTGTATAAGCGTACTCAATACCATCGCCGTAAGCCCCACCGTGTTCACGGAAAATGTTCAGCAAGGCGTCGTAGTGCTCCCGGTTTGCCCAGTCGCGCTGGAACTCGAGCACCGTTGCAATAGTGGTCATCGGGACAGCCCCGGCTTGGACGCAACGGCGGATCGCAGCTTCGTGGGCAAGCTGAGAGGTCGCCCCGCAGGCGTCCTCTACAACGTAGATATTGTATCCCTCATTCAGCATGTTGAGGGTGGGCCAGGTGACACATACCTCGGTCCACAAGCCGGCGATAATGATATTCTTTCTGCCCGTCGCTTTCACGGCCTCGCGAAAGGCGAGATCATCCCATGAGTTCATACTGGTTCGTTCGATAGGTTGCTGACCGGGAAAAACATCCATCAGTTGTGGCCAGATATAGCCGCTGAAAGATTCCGTCTCAACTGCTGTGAGGATTGCAGGTACATCGAATTCCTTGGCACCTTTGGCCAGCATTACCACGTTGTTGACGAGCTGCTGGCGTTCGATATTTGCAACCCCAAAGGTCATCTGAGGTTGATGGTCGATGAACACCACAACTGAGTTTTCGGCGGTGATCAGGCCGCCATCGGTGTCTTCGAGTATGTTTGCCATTTTCTGAACCCCCTATGTAAATTGCGTTTTCGTCTATCAATCTCAGGTCCCATAGCTTAAAGTTGAATTAAAGCAATCAGCTTTGAGGAAGGCGCATCGACTTCTGCTGCGACCTTCTATACTTTTAGAAAAATGTAAGAACCTCTGGCATGAGTTGGAAAATAAGAACAACTGTCTTGTGGGTCAAGATTGGTGTGGTTTTTTTGATATCAAGTGACGCTGCCCCATCATCTTGTATTCAGCCTCTCTACGCCGACACTTCAGATATCTTGCCAAGATGTGAACTTGGCCAGAATTAAAGGTATGAGGAGCATATCTAAAGGTCTCTGAATATCTCTAGAGGATGGAAATGTAACCCCGTCTGAATAGCGGTCAAAAAATGGACAAGCATGAAGCTCAACTGCAGACTCCGGAGTCATCTGAGGAGCAAAAAGAAAAGGCCCCTCGAAAGGGGCCTCGGACACGGTTGGGATCCGGTTTTTCAATATCACAATTCTAATGATTTTAGGTACTTGGTGGAGGGCGACCCGGGGATCGAACCCGGGACCTTTGGTTCCGGAGACCAACGCTCTATCCACTGAGCTAGTCGCCCATGTAGTTTTACCTATTTTGGACACACCCGCTAAGCCCGGATATTTCAGCTCATTTCCGGGCTGAAATCAGCGACTTTATCTAACACAGCAAGGTGGTCTTGTCAATGAAGCCAGCCCCTTTCCATTTGACTATTCCGACAAATTATTCATATCATTCTCCCAGTCAGGAGCGTTAGGGAATTAGGGAATTCGTTATCCGTTATTCGTTATTCGTTATACGCAATATATCATCCTCTGGTCGTCTGTCCTCTGTCGTCTGCCATCTGACCTCTGATCTCTGACTTCCGGACTGAACGACTTTAACGGCTTCAACGACTTCAACGGTTTCTACGAATTAACTAATTCTCTAATCAACTAATTGCCAAAACTCTATGCTCTATGCTCTATGCCCTATGCCCTATGCGAAGTAGTTTTAAAGAGAATCTAACGTTACTTCTCGTGATACTCCTCGGAGTAATTGTCGTACCTATACTATTTCTCTGGAAGGCTGATAATTTATTTGTTTTAACCATAAAGACCTTTCTTGCAGCCTTTTTCTTGTTGTTGCTCATACGAACGGTGACTGACAAAGGTCAAAAATCCGGTTCTGGCGAACCTCCTGAAAGGGACCTCTAGCCCAGATTGGCCGCATCTTCTTAGAATTCCAATTGAAATCTTCTCTAGGAGATGATAAAGTATCGACCAATTTCATCGCTGACTATACCCGAGAGATTCGGGGGCACCCATGAAAGATGCCGTACCAGAACATTGGATAAAGTCCGACTTACCAATGGACAAAATTCTGGTCGTTGACGACGTCAAAGAGGTGCGCAGCCTCTGCGCCGAAATCATCCAAAGCATCGGAATGCAGTCGGCCGTTGCTGCCCAGCCTTCCGAAGCAAAAGCCCTCCTGGGCAAAGAGGCTTTTTCCCTGGTCATCAGCGACATTGCAATGCCTGGCATGGACGGCCTCCAGCTCACCAAATTTATCAAAGAGAAATATCCCAAGACCGATGTAATTCTAATGACCGCCTTCAACATGCACTACTCATATGACGACGTGTTGGCGGCCGGCGCCCTTGATTTTATCCAGAAGCCCTTCAGTAATGAGGAGTTTGCCGCTAAACTCAAGAGGGCCTTGCGCGAACGGAGGCAGTTGCAGACAATCAAACATTCTGAGAGGCAGTTTCGAGGACTGCTGGAGAATATACCGGGAGTTGTCTTTACCATATTTGCCGACGGTAGTGTCCAATTTGTAGATGACAAGATAAAAGGACTCACAGGGTATTCTGCTGAGGCTTTTGCCGATGAGCCTGAGATCTGGTCTTCCTTGTGTGGTGACAAAACCAGCTCTCTGGCTAATGAGTTGTTCAAAGCGGCTTCGGAGCAAGGTGGAAGTTTAATTAAAGAATATCTCATTAGCGCCCGGGATGGTAAGAGCAGATGGTTGCAAGTGAGAGGTCAGGCGATATTTGATGAGGCCGGCAACATTGATCATATCAGCGGCATCCTCTTTGACATCACCCACCAGAAACGTTTGGAAAAGCGTACCAGTTCACTGAACCAGCTTTTCTTCAGTTTCGATACAGACCATAATGCCAACATCCGCAAAGTCATTCTCGAAGCCAGCAACTTATTGGCAGGCACCTGCACCCTCTACTTCAGGAGCGAAAGGAACGGCACGGAGCCCCTACTGATCCTTGCCCATGTTGATGGTCGAGTGAATGAGCAAGAATCTTCTCACATCGAGATAGGACCTTTACTCAAAAGGATAATGCAAAGCCCCAGCGAACAGCCCGAGGTGATTGACAATCTCAGCCAAGATCCTGATTTGGAGGGAGACTACCTCGTAAGTGAGTACGGTTTGCACACCTGCATCTGTAAACCACTTCTGGTGGACGGCCGCTCTTGGGGTTCTTTTTGCGTCGGCTTCGCCGAACCGCGCAAGGTGCTTCCCCACGAGATGGCTTTTTTTTCAATGCTCGCCAAGGCTCTCGAGATAGAAGAAGAGAGGCGGGAACTCCAAGAGGCGCTCGTTCGTTCCGAAGACAAGTACCGCTCGTTGGTTGAAGGCAATCTATACCCCATTAGCATAATAGACAGTCAGGGTGTCATTCGCTACTGCAACAAAGTCATGGCCAGCATGTTTCGCTACCCCCAGCCCTCTTCTCTTCTGGGTCGCGAGTTTAGCGAACTGCTTCATCCCGGCGACCGCCAGGTCCTAGAAGACCTCATCCAAAATCTAGATAATAAAGACCCCCGTCAACCAGAGCAAACTCTGGAATTTCGCGGCCTAGCGAGTGATGACACCACCATGGACATCCGGGTAACCATGGGGTTGATTTTTTA
>JAJDNB010000120.1 GCA_022340905.1 Deltaproteobacteria bacterium
TTGATTTCGGATTTCGCCCGCCCGCCTCGCCTGAGCGAGCAGACTCGCGATGGCGGGCAGGGATTTCGGAATTCGAAATTGACTGAAGGGGAGTTTGAGATTTGTGAGCGGGGGGTACTGGTGAGGAAAGGTGATGTGCAAGGTTTTGTCAAGGGCCTCACATACTTGCTCGAGCATCCGGAAAAAGTAAGAGAAATGGGGCGGCGCGGGCAAGAGTACGTCCTACGGAACCACAATGTAGAGAGATTAGTTACAGATATGGACAAGCTGTACCAGTCACTCTTGCCCGCCGGGGACAAATAGATTTGAGAAGAATGACTTTTGTGTATAATAGGCGCTCTCATATAGGCTGAATCTATAATTTTGCAGAGAGGATTTGCGACTCACCACAGGGAGAGTGATGAAGATACTAGTAACCGGCGGGGCGGGATTCATTGGATCACATTTAGCTGACCGACTGTTGGAGATGGGAAAAGAGGTGTACGCAATCGACGACCTGTCTACCGGATCTCTCAAGAATGTTGAGCATCTCCAGGACAACCCTCAATTTCATTTGGTGGTGGAAACAGTTCTCCACGAAGCGGTGATGAACGAGTTGGTCTTCAAATGCGATCACATATATCATATGGCCGCGGTGGTTGGGGTAAAGCAAATCATGAATAGGCCGGTGGAAACCTTGGAGACCAATGTCAAAGGCACAGAAATGGTGCTCAAGCTGGCCAATCGTCACAATAAAAAGGTTCTTATTGCTTCCACCTCCGAGGTTTACGGCAAGGTGATGGATGGTGATAATCACTGTTCGCTCACAGAGGATACTGATCGGTTAATGGGATCAACCACCAAAAGGCGGTGGGCCTACGCCTGCTCTAAAGCGCTGGACGAGTTTCTAGCATTGGCCTATCACGAAGAGAAAAAATTGCCCGTCGTTGTTGCCAGGCTTTTCAATACCGTGGGTCCCAGACAAACTGGCCAGTACGGCATGGTTATTCCCAATTTTGTTCAGAAAGCGCTGATTGACAAGCCTATTGTAGTGCACGGTGATGGTACCCAGTCGCGCAGTTTCACCCATATTTCAGACGTAGTAGATGCACTCATTGGCCTCATGGCAGAGCCAAAGGCAGAGGGACTGGTGGTTAATGTAGGTGGTACAGAAGAAGTCACCATCAAAGATCTTGCACTACTGGTGAAAGAGATGACCGGCAGTAACTCAGAGATCGAATACATCTCCTATGAGAAAGCATATGGCCCGGGCTTCGAGGATATGCAACGCCGCTGCCCTGATATCGGCAGGATTAAGGCACTCATTGGTTTCGAGCCCAAGGTGAATTTGCGCGGCATTATCCAGAGTGTCATTGACTACTACAAAGAGTAATCACGAAAGTGCGAAAAGACGAAAACACGAAAATTGCCAAATATCAATTCGAAGAGTTGAGTAATCAAATAATTGGTGCGGCGATTAGAGTTCATAAAGAACTTGGACCAGGCTTTTTGGACAGTATTTATGAAGAGGTACTGAAGGTTGAGTTATCTCAAAATGGGTTGGATTTTGCCAGTCAAATGGCAATACAGACAAAGTATCTTGAAGTACCTGTTGGTTTGCATCGGCTTGATCTACTTGTTCAGAACGAAGTCATTGTGGAATTAAAGGCAGTAAAAGAGCTAGCAGATATTCACTTCGCCCAGCTCCGACCCTATCTCAAAGCTACTGGTATGAAGGTAGGGTTGCTACTAAATTTCTCTAAGCCCACGCTTGAGGTAAGGAGAGTAGTCAACTAAATTTCAGATTTTCGTACTTTCGTGCTTTCGTGATTCAAGATTAACTAGTGATGAAGTCATACCTTCCATTAATAGCGCCATTTTTACTGGCCTTTGCTCTATCCGCCGGACTGACGCCTTTGGTTCGTAAAGTGGCGATCCGATTCGGTCAGGTGGCTGAGCCCCGTGAAGACCGGTGGCACAGCAGACCCACCGCTGTTATGGGTGGTGTAGCGATTGCAATTTCCTTCTATCTAGCACTTCTGGGATTATTGATTTTCCTGCCGACAGCCGGTCCCTTGGCGAAATATTTACCCCTATTGGTATGCGCTTTTCTCGTATTTGTCTTGGGTTTAGTGGACGACATGTATAGTCTGGCACCACAAACCAAGCTGGTGGGACAGATCATAGCCGCCTCATTTTTGGTATTCTTTGGTTTCAAAATAAATTGGTTCGAATCGTACACTTTCAACACATTTTTTAGTATCTTTTGGATCGTCGGAATCACCAATGCCTTCAATCTCTTAGACAACATGGACGGTCTTTCGGCAGGAATTGCCGTCATATCCCTACTCTTTTTAGCCGCCATTACCATCATAAATCTTGGCGGCGGGATTGGGAATGGTCATCTGCTGCTTATTGCTCTCTTCATGGGAGCTCTTCTTGGATTCCTTCTCTACAACTTTCATCCTGCTTCAATCTTCATGGGTGATGGTGGAAGCTTATTCATAGGATTCTTGTTGGCTGGACTCAGCACTCATGCGCGAGTGTTTCATTCCACCCATCTACTGCCCATAATAATGGTTCCGGTTCTCATCCTCTTTATTCCTATTCTGGACACGGGCTTCGTTTCAGTGATGCGTACTCTTTTTGGTCGCTCCATAGCAAGAGGAGGCAGAGACCACTCATCCCATAGACTGGTGGCGATCGGTCTGCCAGAGCGCCAGGCTGTACTGACCCTCTATGGTTTTTCCTTGTTTGGTGGGACAGTCGCATTGGTGGGGGCTCTGTATCAGTTCCGCTATTTCATTAGTCTATTAGGCGTTTTTCTCCTGGTTTCTCTTCTTTTCTGGATCTATTTGGCAAAGGTGAGAGTATACCCGGAAGAGGACAAGACTGTTATCGAAAAGAGCAAGGCCCTCACCACTGTCTGGATCGACTTCACTTATAGAAGGAGAATATTTGAAGTGCTCCTTGATGTGTGGTTGGTTGCCTTTGCTTACTGGCTCTCGTACTTTCTTCGCTTTGAAGGAATGACCTATTTGAATAATTTCCCTTTCTTTCTCAAAACACTCCCGATCGCCCTGGGAAGTTTGATGATCAGTTATTTCGCCTTTGGAATTTATCGTGGGTTCTGGCGTTATACCAGCGTGGCAGATGCACTTTCCTATCTAAAGGCAGTAACCATCGGCGTTGTGCTATGCATTCTCCTTATCCTTTTTATCTATCGTTTTCAAGAGTACTCCCGAACGGTTTTTGTTATCTTTTGGGGCATCGCCCTTTTCTTCTTGGCAGGTTCGCGACTTTCTTTCAGATTGATTGCGGAAGCATTGAGACGTAATTCTGTGGTCAATGGTCGGCGAGTACTGATTTATGGGGCTGGTGATAAGGGGGAGTTTGCCCTGAGGGAGATTTTGAATAATCAGAAACTGGGTTTGACGCCTGTAGGCTTTATTGACGATGATGTGCGGAAACGCCGAAGAAAGATCCAGGGTTACAAGGTGTTAGGTGGCCGAGATGATCTTGCAGCTATGGTAAAGAAGTATCAAATCAATGAGATTATTGTGGCCTCGGACAAAATTCATTCTGACAATCTGAAGTTTGCTTGCGATGTGTGTGAGGATTTGGGGATAGCCTTTAGAAATCTAGAGCTGTCTATAAAGTAGGGATCGTTTTCGTACTTTGGTGGTTAATAAGAAGGCCGATGTCATTATGGCATCGGCCTCTCTGTTTATGATGGCGGAGAGAGAGGGATTCGAACCCTCGGTTGAGGTTTCCCCCAACACTCGCTTAGCAGGCGAGCGCCTTCAGCCAACTCGGCCATCTCTCCTTTTTTTATCTCTCAGCTGTCAGCTTTCAGCCAAAATTCAATCTAATTTCTGTCATGTGATAGGTTAAATCCCCTAGCTGTCCGCTGCCTCCTGCCAGCTGCCTGCTGAAACTGGCGGAGGGAGAGGGATTCGAACCCCCGGTCCCGCTCATCACGGGACAACGGTTTTCAAGACCGCCGCCTTCAACCTCTCGGCCATCCCTCCTGCCGTTCTAGCTACCACCTTCAACTCAAAAAGTCAACGTTTTCCATACCCTGTAGAAGTAGACTATTCATGAGACTTCCGGGCTAACCGTTTTGTCCTGCCAAAAAGACTCCTCCAGTGCCTCCAACTCGATAGCAGTCTCCTCCCATTGCCGGTTGTGTTCCTCCAATGAGTGCTTGAGTTCGTTATACTCTCTGTTCAACTCGCCTATGTCAGTACCATTTTCATAGGTCGCTGGCTGTGCCAGAAGATGATTTAATTCCTCTAACCTGCCGGTGATTTCCTCGATGGCCTGTTCTAAGTTCTCCAATCGTTGAGCGAGCGGGGCTTTCGTGCGGGAGAGTTCGTTCCGCCAAGTCGCTTCCAGTCTTTTTTGCTCTTTGTTTCTCTTGGAAATTGCAGAGGTTTCACTCTTGCCCGAAGTTGGTTCAGGCTTGAGTTCAGGAGATTGGAGTCGCTTTTTCCAGATTGCGTGGAAATCATCGTAATTGCCAGGAAATGTCTCCGCCTTATCGTTTGTGAGCACCAAAACTCTATTTGCCACAGCATTAATCAAGTGGCGATCGTGGCTCACCAGACAGATAGTGCCTCCGTATGCTTGTAACGCTTCTTCCAGAACGCGCCGGCCTTGAATATCCAGATGGTTATTGGGCTCGTCCAACAACAGGAGGTTTGCCTGCTGCACCAGGATTTGACAGAGGAGAAGTCGGCTTCGCTCGCCGCCACTAAGGACGGAGACTTTCTTTTCCACTTCTTGGTTACGGAAAAGGAAGCCACCAAGAAGGTTTCGCAGCTGACCCTGGCCCATGTCGCCAGCCACTGAGCTGAGTGATTCTAGCACGGTTTGTTGCGGATCGAGAAGTTCCAGCTGCTGCTGGGCGAAATAGGCAATGCGAACACCACTGCCAAGCGATCGTTCGCCGCTGTCTGGGTCAAGTGCCCCTGCCATTAATTTGACCAAGGTGGTTTTGCCGGTGCCGTTAGGACCAAGAAGTGCAACCCGGTCTCCTCGCTGGACGGTAAGATTCATATTGCCGAAAACCTGCTCCTCTCCATAGCTTTTCGAAACGTTCTTCAATTGCAGCACTACCTTTGGTGCCCGGGATGGGGATGGAAAGGTAAAAGAAAAACGGTCAGGCGAGAGAGGGGGCTCGATGGGGTCCATTTTTTCCAGCATTTTGATGCGGCCTTGAACCTGGCGGGCACGATCTTTACGGGCACGATTCCTATCTATAAACCTTTTTATCTGGCGAATCTGTTCTTGCTGTTGGTTATAGGCAGACCATTGACTATGGATCTTTTTTTCTTTTTCTTTCAAGTAACGTTGGAAATCCCCTGGAAATGAAGTTATCTGTCCATTTTCCAATTCCAGGAGCCTATGGACAACGTTATCGAGAAACACCCGATCGTGGGAAACGAGCACTAGAGCTGAGGGGGTCTGGAGGAGATACTCCTCGAGCCAGATGAGTGAATCCAGATCAAGATGGTTGGTGGGCTCATCGAGCAAAATGAGATCCGGCTCTGCCAGGAGAATGCGGGCCAAGGCAACTCGCATGGCCCAGCCACCACTCGTCTCCTCAACCGGTTTGTGCATATCATCTTCGTCAAAGCCAAGACCGCCAAGCACTTTACGGGCCCTGGCCTCAAGATCATAGCCACCCAGCCTCTCATATTCTTCAAGCAAACGGCTCTGGCGCTGAGCTGCCTCAGCTAACTCTGCCTCAGTCAACGGTTTCCCCAGGAGGTCGGCCAGCAAAGAGAGTTCTCTCTCGATTGCCAGGACTTCGTCTGCCACATCCATGACCTGAGCAAGGACCGTCTTACCGCTGAACTGCAAAACGTCTTGGGGTAAATATCCCAGGCGAAGATTTTTCGGTTTGGAAATCTGACCTTGATCGGGATGTTCAAAGCCAAGGAGAAGTTTGAAGACCGTGCTTTTGCCGGAGCCGTTAGCACCTATGATGCCCACCCGTTCCCCGGAATTCACCTGGAATGAGCAGTCCAGAAGAATGTCCTGCTTGGCAAAGGATTTACTTACTTTATCAAATGAAATCATTTAGTAGCTATCAGCAGTCCTTCTAATCAGTAGGGCCGGCCTCTGGTAGGACATCTGTTCGATAACCACAAAGGACGCAAAGGTCACGAAGAGTTTATAAACCAAAATATTTCCTTAGTGTACTTCGTGATCTTCGTGGTTTAAGCATTTGTTTTTTTAGTAATCAACGTTTTATTGGAAATATTTCTCAATGAGTCGCAGATAGAGCTCTACTCCTAAAGGCAATACATCTTCGTCGATATCGAACTGGGGGGTATGAAGCATGTTGGTTATTCCCTTGGCTTCGTTTGAGCAGCCAAGTTCGAAGCCGGCTCCCGGGCAACGTTCTAGAAAATAAGCAAAGTCTTCACTGCCGAACTTGGGTCGGCGGATGATCACCTTGTCTTCTCCGAGCATTTCAGTGGCTGCTTCGGCAACGAAACGGCTAATCG
>JAJDNB010000127.1 GCA_022340905.1 Deltaproteobacteria bacterium
TTGATTGTTTGGCCTCAGAATCACCCCAAAGAGATTGGATAGTCTCTCTGGGACTCATCTAATTGATTATACCACCCTAATGGCCGCCGCTGCCCAGCAGTCCCGAGGCACCGAGGCAAAGGACCAACACTTCCAGGACAATGAGCACCACAAAGATGATATCTTTCTCTCGCACGTAGTGGGGCAGAATAATGATGAAACAGATTATGGTCATCCCCGCCAGCAGCACAATCCCGATAAAATTCAGAAAGTCGCCTTTTCCGAGGAGAGTAGCCCAGCCCCAGCCGATAGGGATGTTGGCCTCGTGCACGTATTGGCTTACCGGCATGGACCAGTATTTCGAGACCTCGGTAATCGGTATGTAACTTTCAAAACCTCCACTTACGTAAACCACGAAGGTAACGATCAGAATTGCTATGGCGCCCCAGCTTCCGTAAAAAAGGAGGTTGGCATAGGTTATCTGTTCGGGTGGAGTTTTTGGTGCCTGAGACGTCATTTTTTCACCTCACACTTTTCAGATGCCAAGACCTTTCATGAGTGCCTTGCCTCCTGCAAACAGGAGCACACAAATGACCAGGTAGCGGATAACCTTCGGTTTCGCCACCGCCAGGATTCTCACTCCCACAAAAGATCCCAGCATGAGTCCTACTATGGAAGGCACCGCCATGAGGGGAATCACGCAGCCCTGATTAAGATAGATCCAGGCAGCAGAGGTGTCGGTGATGGAGAGCAAGAACTTGCTGGTTCCAACGGAAAGCTTCAAAGGAGCTCCCATAAGCAAGTTGAGCACGGGGACATTGGCCCACCCCGCACCCAGGCCGAACATCCCGGCCATGACGCCGATGACGATAAAAAGAATCAAGCCTGGCAGAGTACGGTGGGTTTTCCACTCGATGTATTCTCCGGTGGAGGGCTCCAGATAGGCGCCGGCCATTTTCAAAGCTCCCCCTATGCCGTCCTGTTTTTCCACTACCGGCCGCTCCACGTTTTTGGAAAAGGTGAGCAATGCTGCTATGAAAATGATGGTCGCCCCCAAGGCAATCTGGATGATATTGGTGGGAAGAGCAAGGCCCAGAAGAGCACCGACAATGGCACAGCTCGAAGCAATGAGAGCAACCGGCAGCGCCAGGCGGAGATTGGCAAAGTTTCTCTTGAGCAAGCCCGGCCCTGCTGCGAGAGCCCCTGCCAGGGCCACCAACAACCCCGTCCCCCTGACAAAGTCAAGGTGAAATGGAAAGAAGCCGCTCACCAGGGGCACATAGAGCACGCCGCCGCCAACACCTGCCAAAACCGCCAGGATCCCCAGACCGAAGCAGAAGAAAAAGAGTATTATAGGCCAGAACCACCAGGGACGTTGTGAACCTTCTACAGCAGCTGCTTCTGCCGTGGCCCATGCGGGTGATGATACCAACCACAAGAAAAGAAAAACCATCTTAACCGTTAGCATCCTGCAGCCGTTTCTAAGCATTGAATAACCTCAACAGATATGGTTCAATCGAGTCGGAGAGGAGTTGCCAGAGAGATGTGAACAACGGTATGTGCATTTTGTAACAAAGTCTCGCTTAAGCTAGCAATCCCCCACCTTTTTGTCAAGATAAAACTGCTTCTCAGGCTAGGTTTAGCGCGGCAGGAACACTGGGAGACCACTTCCCCATGCCACGACAAGATTTACGCTTTCGGCCGGTACAAGAGTACTGGTCGGGTGGTGCGTCGAATAATCTGCAGTGACTTCTCACTCAGGATGTTAAAATGACCGGATTTGCCAAACCCTTGTGCGCCCAAGACCACCAGATCGTAGGGATTCAGGCTTATTTCTCGCACCACTTCCTCCACTACGTTGCCCGCGGCCAGTTTAGTCTCCGGTATGTGCTTGAGCTTTTTCAGGGTTGACTCGCCTTTGAGAACACAGGCATCGGCGAACTCATGGCTTTCCTGATCGTCAGTGTCACGAACGTGCATGAGGGTGATTTTGGGCTTTCTTTTCAACAGCAGGGGGCTGATGAAATTAAGCGCTGATTCGTCACAGGAGGAACCGGAGTAGGCCACCAACACCTCGGTTATATTACGCAGTTCGCGCACGATCAGCACCGGCCGGTTGGCGTGGTGGATTACCTGGGCGTGGACCTGCCCCAAAAGCATCTCCCTGAGAGCAGAGGGTCGGTGGCAGCCGAGTACAATGAGGTCCACGTCTTTATCATTGGCTTCGCGGAGAATCACCTCAGCCGGGTCTCCCACCAGAATTCTCGGTTCACAAGGAACCTTCCCCTCTAAGCAGATCTCGCAGGCCTCACTAATGGCTGCCTCGACCTCCTCGGCTTGCTCATCAATTTTCTTTTTGTGATCCCTTTTCAGAAATGGGATGTCGAAGTCTTCGAGAATTATCCTTCCCACATCTTTCTTAACGTGGATAGCGTCCACCTCGGCATCGAAATGTTCCAACATGTGACAGGCGTAGCGAAGCGCTACCCGTGATTCCAAATCTCGGTCCACCGCAACAAGAACCTTCATACGACCTCCCTACCTATTGCTTCCTCAAAATGATATATTTCTGCCCTTGGCGCCATAACCACACCAGCGGGTATTTTTTTCGATACGGAAAAGATAATTATTTTGGGGAAACGTTACTAGTCTCAAGCATCCGGACCCCACCGCCCCTTTATGGTGGTAGGTCCGGCCCTTGTCCTCTTTAACCTAAGTTAAATTTAGCAGAACTCGTGAGTAAGTGCAACTTTTAACAAGCTATTTTTCTGGCCTCTTCCTTCCCTGTCTAAATGAAAGAATCCTCGAGCATCTTCCTTTTTTCCATACCCGGCAAAAACTCAGACGACAGACGGCTCAATGTAGTGAGTACCCGCCCGCCTCGCCTGAAGGCGAAGCCGATGGCGGGCAGGTCGAACAGCAGAACAAGGAACCGCAGAGTGATGAAGTGATTACTTCGATATTCGACATTCCTTGTTCGATATTCTGCGGTTCAAAAAGGCGGTATCTCAGATGAAGTCAATTTGGACTGTTTTTCTCCTGAATTCCGGATTCTGGCTCCTGACTCCTTGCCCCAGCTCCATGCCCTATGCCTTCGCAAATTTGTAATCCTACCTTATGCCCTTTGCGCTCTGCGCTTTGCGAAGGGGCTGGCACCTAGCCCGGATATTTCATGAATTACTTGCTCCGACCACGGATATGGTCGTCCTTCCTGCCGTCCTCGGGTGTCGGCCCCTGCGACGTACCATTCAGGTACGCCTCGGAACCATCACCCTGCGGTTGCCAGGTGGCACACCCATCTTCGTGGTCTCGCGACAGCAATTCATGAGATATCCGGGCTGGGAGAATATTTTCTAGCTTCCATGAAGAGAGGCCTGTATTCACAAAGAGAACCTGCTATAATCCTTTCCTTTGCTGTTAACCTTATATAATCTCGGAGACCCCATGACCGTCTGGATGGTTACCGGTATTCTCATCATAACCTTAGTCCTGCTTATAACTGAAAGGCTCCCTGTGGATCTTACAGCCATTGGCGTCATGGTGGTCTTGATGGTAACCGGTATTCTCTCGCCATTAGAAGCGGTGGCCGGTTTCGCCAACCCTGCGGTCATTACAGTGGGAGCTATGTTTCTCATTAGCAAGAGCATGATTCGCACTGGTGCTGTGGGTTTTATTGGAGAGACGGTAATTCATTTGTCCAGAGGCAAGCCCAAGGTTGCCATGATCTTGGCCCTCCTCATAGTGGCCTTAGCATCTGCATTCATTAACAATACTCCTGTTGTGGTGCTCTTCATCCCCATCATTATGAGTCTCAGTTGCGAATATGATCTGAGTCCCTCAAAGCTGCTTATTCCCGTATCCTATGCTTCTGTCCTCGCTGGAACCTGCACCCTTATCGGCACCTCCACCAACCTCATCGTCAGCGACCTGAGCCTCATGTACGGTTACGGTAAGTTAAGTATGTTTGAGCTCACATCTTTGGGGGTTCCCATTGCCATCTTGGGTATAGGGTTTATTTACTTTGCTGCACCCTGGTTCATGCCTGGACACGCCACCCCGGTGTGCGAAATAGAGGACAGTGAGCATAGACGCTATCTAGCCGAATTCGAAGTTCCGGCCGACAGCCCAATGGTGGGCCGGGATCCACAACAGACATTGACGGAAAAATCACCCTTTTTCGAGGTCTTTGAGATCATCCGCAAATCTCATATTATCTATCCTTGGCGTGAGAGGGTAAAAGTGGCACCAGGAGATGTTCTCTTGGTGAAGGGCTCGGCAAATGAAATCCTAGACATTCTTCGCGAAGGGCTTGTGGACCTTCCCCACCTCGAGCAGGATTTACATTTCGTTCCTGGAGACAAAAAATCCGTAATCCTTGAGCTCATTATCCCCCCACAGTCGACTTTGCTTGGAGAGAGACTTCTTGAAAGCACCCTCCATGGGGCGCACGACATACACATCATTGCGGTAAAAAGACGCACAGTCCACTATAGTGAACAGAAGATTCGAGAGCTGCAAATAGGGGTTGGAGACATACTCTTGGTGCAGTGCCACCAAGACGAACTCGAAGAGCTACGGAGAAACCCCGACTTCATCGTGGTGGAAGATGTACACCATGAGATCATCCACAAAAAGAAGGCTCCAATAGCGGGACTCATTTTTGCCGCCTTGATTCTCTTTGCCAGCACCGGCTTGGCGGACATTATGGTATGTGCGCTGGCAGGGGCTTTTCTCATGATCCTCACAGGCTGTTTGCCATTGCGAGAGGCCTATCGGGCTATGCAGGCGAATGTATTGATCCTCATCGTTGGTACCATTGCCCTGGGAACGGCCATGGACAAGAGTGGTACGGCCAAATTTTACGCCCAGGAATTCATCTCTTTACTGAAGAGTTTTGGCCCTGTAGCCATTCTCGCCGGCCTGCTGGTTTTCACCAGCCTCAGCACTCAACTGCTCAGCAATAACGCTACAGCCGTCCTGTTGATGCCCATCGCCGTCTCTGTTGCCCTGGAACTGGGGGTCAATCCAAAGCCTTTCATTATTGCAGTCTGTTTTGGTGCCAGCGCCTGCTTTGCAACCCCTGTGGGGTATCAGACTAATCTTCTGGTCTACGGGCCTGGTGGTTACAGATTCAGTGACTATCTCAAACTTGGCGTTCCTCTCAACCTTATTGTTCTGATAATGGGAACTATCTTTATTCCCCTTATCTGGCCACTATAACCTCTGAAAATTTCACTTGTTTTGCACCTGCATCCTTTGATAATAACAGTTACCCGCTTCTTACCCGGTAACTTTTGGGTAAAAAAGGTGGTTGGGGAAACTGGTATGGTAGAATGAAAAATCGATCATTGAGTCAGTTATTCGTACCCCCTAATACACCCGTGATCTGGAGAGCAAACACATGAAACAGCAAGATATCAATCAAGAAATAAATGAGGAAATGGTGCGGGAGACGGTGGCTTTTCACGGGCACATGTGCCCGGGACTCGCCATTGGCATCCGGGCGGCGGAGGTTGCCTTAAGAGAAATTGGCCCTCACGCCCATGATGAGGAAGTTGTGGCTGTGGTGGAAACCGATATGTGCGGGGTAGATGCCATCCAGTTCCTCACCGGCTGCACCTTCGGCAAGGGCAATTTAATCCATCTAGACTACGGCAAGAATGCTTTCACTTTCTATCGCCGCTCAGATGGGAAAGGTATTCGTCTCGTCACCAGAGGCGAAGCACTGGACTCACCAGACCCTGAGTGGGAAACACTTCGCAGCAGGCTGGGTGACCCAAATCTTACCCAAGAAGAACGTGATCGTTTCCGTCAGTTGCATGAAGCCCGCACCAGGAAGATCCTTGACATCCCCTTGGAAAACCTGTTCGAGGTCAAGGAGCCGCAGAGCAAGATCCCTAGCCACGCCCGCATAATGGATAGTGTTAGCTGCGAGTCATGTGGCGAGAAAGTGATGGAAACTCGTACTCGGCGCTTTTCAGGCAAGACAGTCTGCATTCCCTGTTTCAG
>JAJDNB010000137.1 GCA_022340905.1 Deltaproteobacteria bacterium
AAGAAGGAAGACAAGTTGGGTATTCGCTGGTCCGATACGGTAGAGTTGGTATTCGAAGACTGCAAGATTCCTGTCGAAAACCTCCTCGGTCAGGAAGGTGAAGGCTTCCAGGTGATGATGAAAACGTTGGACTTTTCTCGTCCGGGGGTGGCAGCGCAGGCCCTAGGCATTGCTGCTGGAGCCCTCGAGTATTCTACTGCCTATGCCAAGGAACGGGAGAGTTTTGGCAAGCCCATCATCCGACATCAGGGAGTGGGTTTCAAACTGGCGGAGATGGCTATTCGAACCGAGGCTGCACGCCAACTCCTTTATAAGACCTGCGCCCTGTATCAAGAACAGCCAAAGGATATGAGTAGGATGAGTCCTGAGTTAATTCGGATGAGTGCTATGTCCAAATGCTACTGTGGTGATGTGGCCATGTGGGCAACCGTTGAGGCTGTGCAAGTACTTGGGGGTTATGGCTATATAAAAGAATTTCCTGTGGAGCGGATGATGCGCGATGCCAAGATCACCCAGATCTATGAGGGAACCAACGAAATCATGCGGTTGGTTATTTCCAACACTTTATAGCCGGTTAAGCCGATTTGGTCGATCGCGTTGGTCTGCAAGATGTGAGATATGGGATATGACAATGAGACGTGAAATCTCACATCGCAGATCTCACATCACACATCCTCTATAAGGGAGATCTCAGAAGGGGGACATGAATTGTGGGTAAAGATAGCGATGTGGTAATCGTTGCGGCAGTTCGAACTGCCATTGGGACTTTTGGCGGGACCCTCAGAGATGTAAGAGCCCATAAACTGGCAGCTCATGTAATGAGAGAGGTTTTAGAACGCGCCAATAATCTCGATGCTCATCTCATAAGTGATATTATCGTTGGGGATTGTCTCCAGGCCGTCGACGAAGCGAATACTGGCCGAACGGCCGCCCTGGCAGCTGGCATACCGGTCACCATACCAGCCTTTACCGTCCAGAGGAATTGCGCATCCTCCATGCAAGCCCTAATCAGCGGTAAACAACAGATTCTCTCTCAGGATGGTGAAATACTCCTGGTGGCAGGGGTTGAATCCATGAGTACAGCACCCTACTATTTGGACAAAGCTCGCTGGGGTATGCGCTTGATGAATCAAGAGGTGACCGACGCGGTCTGGGAAGCGCTCCATTCTGGCAGCCGGGTTTTGGGGCAGCCTATGATCATGGGACTTACTGCCGAAAACCTGGCTGAGATGGACAGCATCTCAAGAGAAGATCAAGATCAATTGGCTCTTGAGAGCCACCATAAAGCCGAAGCTGCAATCAAGGAAGGTAGATTTAAAGACGAGATTACACCCATGGAAGTTACCAAAGGAAAAGGGGAGACCCTTCTCTTTGAGCAGGATGAACATCCTCGTCTAGGCCTGAAGATGGAAGACCTGGCCCGACTCAGGCCGGTTTTCAAAGAAAATGGAACGGTTACAGCAGGCAACTCCTCTGGGATCAACGATGGCGCTGCTGCTGCTATTATTATGAGCAGAAAGAGGGCCAAAGAGCTTGGCCTAAAGCCCCTGGCTCGCATCGTCAACCACGGTATTGCGGCGGTTGAACCACAAGTGATGGGCATTGGTCCGGTTCCCGCAACCGAACAGGCCCTGATGAAGGCAGGAATGAGCCTGAAAGACCTTCAGCTGGTCGAATTAAATGAGGCTTTTGCGGCTCAGTATTTGGCCTGCGAGAGGCGACTGGGCCTTGATCGAGCCATAACCAACGTAAATGGCAGCGGCATTAGCTTGGGACACCCTGTCGGCTGCACTGGACTTCGTATTGTTGTTACCCTAGTACACGAGATGATCCGTCGGGATCTCGAGTTGGGGTTGGCGACACTCTGTGTTGGGGGCGGGATGGGTATGGCAACTATTGTTGCCCGTGATTGAAAGAGAATAGTGATGAAACTGGGTGGAGAACCTCAAAAAATTGTGAAGGGGAGTTTTTAAGCCAGGCAGATAGAATAATCTAAAAAGATGTTGCAGATTGTCAAAGTTACGATTAGTCGCATACAGATATTACCCATGTCATATCTATAACAAAATATCATACTAAAATACTTTTCTTGCACTTGTTATATGTTCTTTATGATCTTGACGATATTTTCCATTAAACGTTCGCTATTATCTGAACTATTACTATAAAACAGACGAATTTTCGTTGATCTGGAAATCATTCTGGAGTATGGTGCTTAAAAAATTGTAAATCAATAGATTAGGAGGACTATTTATGGCAAAAACTCTGACACAGCTGGCAGCAGATATTGTTGCAGCGCAGGCGTCACATGTGACCATGTCTCCTGATGAGATGGATACAGCCCTTAGACAGGTCTTTGAGGCCTTGAGCCAAGTAAAAGCTCTTGAAGAAATGGGCCCAGAAGAAATTGTTGATCACAAACTGACAAGGCTGCGTGCCAAACCCATGAGATCCATTCAAAAAAATTATGTAATAAATCTGGAGGATGGCAACAAATACAAGCAGTTGACAGCAAAAACTCTGGCAAAGTTCGGTCTGACGGCGAAAGAGTATCGGAAGAAATGGGGTTTTTCGGCTAGGCAGGCTTTGTCTGCCAAGGCACTTTCAGCAAGAAGACGAACCGTAGCGAAGGCCCTGGGTCTGGCTGACAAACTAGCCGCCGCGCGCAAAGCCAGAAGCCAGGCTTCAGCAAAGAAGAAAGCTGCCCCCGCCAAGAAGAAGACCGCCCCCGCAAAGAAGAAAGCCACTCGGAGACGTAAAAAGGCATAGACAGCCTAGCGATTGCATTTACCTCTGAGTCTGGTCTTCGATCCTTCAGGCAAAAAGGCTGGTATCTGCCTTTCAGGGCTCTCACGATATAAGAGTTTAGCATACAAAATTCCGAAGTCGTTTTCCCGTAGGGAAGGGGGGGACGATTGCGGATTTTGGATTTCGGATAAGGAATTTGGGAAAGCAGAGAGCAAAGAGCACAGAGTGAAGGATTTTAAACTTATCCCATGCCCTCTGCTCCATGCACGAAACTACTGGTTACTGAATTATTTGATAGTGGATAACAATGCATCTTTCGTTGATTGGGATGTCAAGATCGGGGAAATCCCACTGGTCCACCAAACTTGTAGAACGCGGGTTCAGACGATTTTGTTGCGACGACCTAATTTCCGACAAGCTGGCTCCAGAGTTGAGTCGAGGGGATGGTACCGCAATGGATTTGGGCGAATGGATGGGATTTCCCTATGAGTCTCAATATAAAGAGCGTGAATCCAAATACCTCGCCTGTGAGATAGCAGTAATTGGGGAAATTCTTGACAATCTTTGCAGGAGTAAACCAGAAGAGAAGGTGGTTGTAGATACTACTGGCAGTGTCATTTATGCAGGGGAGGATATACTGGGGAGGCTTCGGTCAACCACAATTGTTGTGTATCTGGCAACGCCTCCCGAGATTAAAGAGAAGATGCTCCAGGTCTATGAAGACCAGCCCAGACCGGTGCTGTGGAGGAATATTTTTTCCAAACAGCAAGGCGAAACGAACAAAGAAGCTTTGGCCCGTTGCTACCCCCTTTTATTGTCTTCCCGCGAGAGACTCTATGGGAAGCATGCTCATGTCACCATAGATTATTACCTCCGCAGGCGAGAAGGTTTTGGAGTCAAGGAGTTGTTGGGAGAGATTCAGGCCCAAAGCAGGAAAGGCAGAGTCTGAGGGAATTTGGGATAACGCCTATGCACTTAACTAATTCGCTAATTTCCTAATTCTTTAATTATCCACCTGCGAGATGTAAGCGTCGGTATGGATGTAACCAGCCAAGACCGGAAGGATATATAACCGCAACCATGTGAAACACGAGGGTCAATCCAGTATTCTCATTGAGCTACCCATCGGAGCTTTACATTCTACAGTCTCATGGACTGCTATTTACAGGCTTTACCCTATTTACTCAGATCGCTGTTCGTGAGCATTTATAATCCGATAAGCCTTAAAAAATTTTGGTGCACTGACACCTATAAAGTGATGAAGGACGGTGTCAATGATGGCTCAAACATTCTTCAACATTGAGAAGGCTGAGGGGGAAGAACCGGTAGTGCATCTCTATGGCCGCCTCGACCGCGATGTCGTGGGTCCTCTATGGACTACCATGGTGAGGTCTCTCGAGGAAGAACGTCCCAGGCAGATTGTCTTCGACTTAGAGGAAGTAGCCGGAATCGACACCGCGGGTGCAGCCTTGCTCCAGAGAATGGAGACATTTTGTGCTAACCGGGGAATTGCTTTTTTTCTTAAGAATGTGCCATATGCGGTGGACGAATATTTTCAGTATATCAGGGAACACTCCTCTGAAACCCTGTATGGTCAGCCAGGCCCGAGCCCCGACTTCATATCCCGTCTCGGGCAATGGAGTGTGGACAAGATCAGCGCGATGGGGGCCTTCGTGGAGTTCATCGGTGAGGTGACCTGGTCATCAATCTCACTTTTTGGCCGTTCAGCAAGATCGCGGCTGTACGAGCTGTGGTACCATCTAGAGACAGTGGGCGCCCAAGCCATGTCTCTTGTTGTTGCTCTGAGCGGCCTGATGGGAATGGTGATTGCCTTTCAGAGCGCCAGCAGTATGAAAGATTTTGGTATCAGTATCTTTCTGGCCGACGCGGTGGTTATCGGGGTTACTCGAGAAATGGCACCGCTTATGGTCGGGGTGGTCTTGGCCGGTCGCTCGGGAGCGGCATTCGCCGCTGAGATCGGCACCATGAAAATCAATGAAGAACTGGATGCTCTGGCGGTCATGGATTTCGATCTCACTACTTTCCTTGTATTGCCCCGAGTTCTTGCTCTTGCTTTGGCAGGTCCACTTCTCACCATGCTTGCCAACGCCGCGGGCATTTTTGGGGGTTTTCTCACTGCTGTTCTCTTTCTCAATCTTCCCGCTTTTGGTTTTATCAAGGAAGTGAAATTCGCTCTCACACCTGTTCAGCTTTACACTGGTATGATCAAGGGGTTCTCCTTCGGCCTGCTCATCGGCCTTATCGGTTGCTTCTGCGGGCTGAGGACCGGAGTCGCCCCCGAGAACGTGGCCAAACAAACCACCACCTCCGTGGTGAGTGGTATTTTCATCATAATTCTGGCCGACGCATTTTTCAGTGGCATTTTCAATGTCTATGGATGGTAAATGGCATGAACGGCGACCAAGACAACCCCATTATCACCGTCGAAAACCTGATGGTGGGATACACCGGTAATCCGGTCCTCGAGGAGGTGAGTTTCTCAGTGAATCGGGGGGAAGTCTTCACTGTTCTTGGACCTAGCGGCTGCGGCAAGACGACACTTCTCAAGGCGATGACCGGGTTGCTTCCCTTTGTGAAGGGTAAGATTCGCATTGCCGGCGAAGATATCGGCCCTGGTCATAGGAGAGATGCAGTGAGACGTCTTCGAAGCCGCATCGGGGTGCTCTTCCAGTCTGGGGCGCTTTTCGGCTCCCTGACACTCTGGGACAACGTTATGCTTCCCCTGGTGGAGTTCACGGATCTCCCGCCGGAACTCATCGCCACGGTCGTCCAGTTGAAGCTGGACCTGGTCAAACTGGGCAAAGACGGTAACAGAATGCCTGCCGAGTTGAGTGGCGGCATGAAGAGGAGGGCCGGACTGGCTAGGGCCATGGCACTCGATCCCCAGGTGTTGTTCTGCGATGAGCCAACCAGCGGTCTTGATCCTCCCACGGCTGTTGAGATCGACGACCTGTTGCTCGAGCTCAAATCCGTTTTGGGAGTTACCGTGGTACTGGTAGCCCACGAGTTGAGCACCGTAGAAAATGTCTCAGACCGCTGCATTATGCTGGACGGTGAGGCCAAAACGATTATCGCCAGGGGTACGGTAGAATCACTGAAAAGGGAGAGCAAAGATCCCCGGGTGCAGGCCTTTTTCAACAGGAAGGTGAGCAGCAAACATTTGGAAGTAGGGCAACTGCCGTGAGCAGAAACGTAAGTCGATTCAAGTTGGGGCTTTTCGTCCTGGTTTGTGCAGCCATAGGGATAGGGAGCCTTGTGTGGATAGGAGTGGGCCAGTTTTTCCAGCCTGGCAATACCTACGTCACTTTCTTCGATACATCCGTTGGAGGGCTGTCCCGTGGTGCTCAAGTTTCGTATCTGGGCATAAAAGTAGGAAGGGTGGTTTCATACGGTATAGCGCCGGATAGGAAGCTCGTTCGGGTAGTGCTGGAGTTGAGTCCGGATTTCAAGGTTGACGATTCTCTGGCTATAAGTCTGGCGCAGCGAGGCATCACCGGGCAACGCTATCTGGAGATCGGCAAAGCCCCTGCCCACATAGATCAGATAACACCAAAGGTGACATTTTCGGTTCACTATCCGGTCATCCCATCACGAGCGGGTGAACTTGCCACCATAGAACAAGCGTTAAAACAGCTTTACCAAAAAATAGAGGGAGTGGACTTCGAGGCCCTAGCAGGGGCCTGGACTCAAGCGGCCCAGGATGCCGACTCTATTCTGGCAGACCAGGATATCCAGGAGACTTTGAAAAATGCTCGGAAGATTTCCCAGGATCTGAAGAAAATCATAGGCTTTTTGGGAGAAAAGGGGGGGCCGGAGGAGTTGAAAAAATCTCTCAATGACCTCAGCCGAACCCTGGCGGCCACCCAGAAAGCCAGCGAAGCCCTGGCGCAAGAGTTAGGGGCAATTCCCCATGGAAGCCTGGCCAAGCTCACCAAGGACATGGATCAGACCGTGGAAGCCAGCCAGGAAGCTCTATTCCACTTGAGGCAGCTTATCACTGAGCTGAAAGAACTGGTAGAAACCCTGCGACAACAGCCCGGGAAAATCCTAACTGAACCACAGGAGCCCGAGCCCTTCGGGAGGCAATGATGAAGCGGTTTTGGATATTCCTAATGTTGACTCTCATTCCGGTCGCTGGGTGTTCTTCTCTGCTCCTACCCAAGTCTCCCCCTCCGGTTTATTACCGATTAGAATACAAATCCGTGGGGGTGAAGTGTGCCAAATCGTTCACAGGGGGATTGCGGGTCTGGGATTTCATCACCTCGAGCCCCTTCGATCAGAGCGACATGGTGGTCATTGACCATGGGCAACAGGTGAGCTTCTCCGGTTCATTCCAGTGGATAACCTCCCCAGGTACCATGGTTGCCGAGAGCTTGCTGCGGGACTTGAACGAAGGCTCTCTGTTTCCCCAAGTAGTCAGCGGGGACAGTCCAATCGAAGTCCCTCTTACCTTGACCGGCCACGTGTTCACCTTTGCCTGGATGAGGCAAGGTTCAAAAGCTCGTGCCATGTTACAAGTGGAAGTTAGCCTCTCCGCGACCGGACCTACGAATCGGCTAATCTTTCGCCGTATTTATGAGCTAATAAGCGTGCCTTTCACAGAGGACACGGCAGCCGCTTTTGCCAGGGCTATGAGTGGAATAGTTAGCCGATTTTCTCAACAGCTACAGAGAGACCTCTGCCTTTTGGGGGATGTTGTCAAATAAGTAAATATGCCTAATCTATTTATCTCCGGAAAAATCTTCTCTCCCCAGCGGTGGGGGAGAGGGGGCGTGTAGCTGATCTGAGGAGTTAAGTGCATAGGCGCTTTTTGATTTCGGATTGGAGAACGTATCGAGCTTATGCATTACCTGTCCGAACAAGATCGACAACATTTAATGATGAGGCCAACCGAATGCCTTGATCAAGGATCATCAATCGAAGATAAGATTAAACTGGCCCAAGATCTTTACACTTCGTGGGGGGATGCACTACGAAAACAGTCTCATATCAATAAACTTCTGGCAGACTTGGAAAGATGTCTGAGAGTCAGTCGTCAATCTATGCTGGAGTTTAAGATTATCGAAATCTGTAAGCGTTGTGACGAAGAAGAGGGAGGAAGCTGTTGTGGGGCAGGGATGGAGAATAAGATTGACATCTTCCTTTTACTCATGAACCTTCTCTTGGGTGGTTCCTTGGCGGAGCACCATCTCAGAACAGGCAGTTGTTACTTATTGGGTGACAGTGGATGTGTCTTGAAGGTGCGGTTGGTGTTATGCGTTGACTTCCTGTGTGATAAAATACTTACCGTATTGAAGGCTGAGGAACTCCTGAGCCTGCAGAAAATATCGGGCGAAGAACTTGTTACCGGTTTCAGACTATATGACGCCATTAAGAAATTCCTGCGACAGGCCTAGCCCGGATTTTTGATGAATTGCAGTCGCGAGACCATGAAGATGGGCGTGCCGCTTGGTAACCGTCCCGCGCTACCGCGGGATTGGTTCCGAGGCGTACCTGAATGGTACGTCGCAGGAGCCGACACCTGAGGACACCGGGAGGGACGGCCATAACCTTGGTCGCAGCAGGTGATTCATGAAATATTCGGGCTAGACATACGTTTGACTGGTAAATACTCCCCACAGTCAATCGACACCCATATGCTGGACATGTTGATTTCGGAACAAAAATGAGCCTGAGAAAGAAACCCTTACTTTCAAAATCTCGTTTTCTCGCCGGATTGCAGTGTCAGCTCCGGTTGTGGCACCAGTGCTACAATCGCGAGCTTGCCTCTGAAATAAGCCCCGCACAGCAAGCCATATTTGATGCTGGTCAGGAAGTGGGAAGGCTGGCAACTCGTTTGTACCCTGGGGGGGTACTCATCGAGGAGGGCCACCTGCAACACTCGGAGGCGGTTCAATCTACATTGACGGCTATGGATAATTCCGAGATACCAGCAATTTTTGAAGCTGCTTTCGTTTGCGATGGAGTGCGCATAAGAGTAGACATTTTGGAAAGAGGTGAAGGTGGGAGGTGGAATCTCATAGAGGTCAAATCAGCTGCCTCAATGAAAGATGTCTACTTATATGACGTGGCTGTTCAGTATGAGGTTGTCAGAGGCTCTGGTCTTGAGATCGGAGATGCTGGCGTCCTGCACCTGAATAGCCAGTATGTCTACGACGGGGCCAACCTTGAACTTGCCGACCTCTTTGCTTTCTTAGACTTGACTGAGCCAGTTCTTGCCCTGCAACATGAGCTTCCTGCGAAAATTGCTGAGCTTCAAGAGATGCTGGCGGTTCAGAATCCTCCCCAAATACCGCCTTCACGCCATTGCTTACACCCCTATCTCTGTGAGTTCTGGGATCACTGTACTGCAGAGATGCCGGAGTTTTGGATCATGGGTCTTACCGGCATAAGGGAGGACAAACTGAATGAACTTATGGCGATGGGAGTTGAGGATATTCGACATATCCCCGATCCATTCACTCTCACCGAGCTCCAGGAACGCATAAGGACATGCGTTGTTACCCGTGAGGATTACGTCGCAGCCGAATTGGAAGAGGAACTGACAAACCTAGAATATCCCGTGCATTTTCTCGACTTCGAAACCGTGAGCCCTGCAATCCCCATCTATCCCAACACCAGCCCATATCAGGTCATTCCCTTTCAGTGGTCAAATCATATCCTTTCCCAGGGAGGCGATTTGAACCACTCTGGCTTCCTCTTCGGGGAAAATGGAGACCCCCGGGAAAGCTTTGTTCAGAGTTTACTGGAAATAATGGGAGAGGGGGGCACGATTTTTACCTACTCAAACTATGAAAAGAGAGTTATGTCCGAGTTGGCAAACTGCTTGCCACAGCAAAGTGACCGTATTCTCGCTACTATGGATAGATTCAAAGACTTACAGGCTTTGATTAAGAGATATTTCTACAGTCCAAAATTCCGCGGTTCATTTTCGCTGAAATCGGTGTTGCCCGTACTCGTGCCCCATATGAGTTACGGAGATTTGGTGATTCAGGAAGGGACACATGCCTCACGAGAATATCAGCGCCTGCTCAACTCCGAAACACCACCGGAAGAGAAAAGGAAAATAGAGCAAGCCTTAATCGACTACTGCAGCTATGATACCTTGGCTATGGTCAAGATACGAGAGGCCTTACTCGAAAGATTTTGAAGGAGTAATTGAACTATGAAGCCATCCTTTCCTCCTAAAAGCCCAAAACAATGTCCTTGCGGTCACAAACATGTCTCCTGGTCTGTAGGGGAAGACCAAGTCTATTGCTGGGACTGTGATCGCAAGTATCCACTCTCGGATTGTTTCGGCTCCCGAATCCTTACCCCAACAGAAAAGGTTGAAGAGGACTCAGTGGAGTAGTGGTGAGCAAACCCACACAAAAAAACCCACCGACCCGTGTTGCCCCTAAGCTGGTCTGCTGCGGCTGGACGATGGGTGAAAAAAAATCCTGCAAACAAGATGCCAGAAAAATATCCAGGCTAGAAGGTGTATTGAAATCCCATAAATAGATGGTGTAGTGAGTTGATTTTGCTCGTGCTGAAATTACTGATTAAGAGGGTTGGACCAACTCCGACAAAGGGCTGGAAAGGTCCATTCGAGTAGCGAAGCAGAATGAAGCTGTCCAACGGGTCAAAATTTGCATCTGCCTCTATGCTATTTTCCGAACTGACCTCATTGGTTGTTGATAGGGAAGTCTCCGAGGTGACCCCGAGCCAAGGAACCTCCTCGAACCAATAACCCATTTCTGCGCTGGATGGAGAATCAGTGTCGTGATACTCGGTTATGTCGGGTCTGGAGTCAATATTGGCGAAGCGGAAGGCCAAAACTTTGCTTTGGGAAACCCTTGCCCAGGGATAGATGTTCATATCTAACTCGCTCATGGCGAGACTAGGGGTGAACACTGTCAAGCCGGTGATGATTATAACTGCAATAAATGCCTTTACCCTTTGCATTCGTGCTCCTAATGGATGATACACTATTTGCAGCTTCTGAATTGAGTGGAGAAGGGTAACAGTGATATGATCAAGAGTCAAGGCCTTGTTTTTCATTTTTTCATCGCTTGTTCATTGGAGATGCACAACAATGTAGGGAGTGTTTCTCTAGGGGTGATGCCATGTACGTCCTCAAGCTAAAAGGTGATCTCGTCTGGCAAACATCGGGTCCCGGTGAGCCAGAGGATCCTCTTGAGTTCGAATTGGAAGCCTTGCTATCAAGGCGTCCTACACCTTTGTTAGTTTATGGAGAGGTGCATCGGAGGATAAAGAAAACACTACAGGTCAATCAACTTGACGCCATAACCTTCGCAAAATGTTTGGAGGAGTTTGCCGAAGAGATTAGAGGTGCTGCTGAGACTTATGAATAAGACTTTTGCCACCTTGATCCCTTACTTCTGGGTTCTATTCCCCCTGTTCTTGCCCTGCCGAGTATGGGCTTGGGCGGGCAGGGTATAGGCAAAAGAAATGAAAATAATGAAGTCTGGCATTATCTTAGTATGGCAGTCTTTTCGGACTTACCATCTTCTTTGGCGAAAAACTGGCTGAACGAGGCAAGTAAAAACAAAAAGGAGACTGCTTCAGGTGATCTCAGTTACATGTGGCAAATGTGGGGTGGACATATCCAAAGAGATAACTGAGGCTTGTTCAGTGATGGCTGAGCTGGATGAGAAGTTCGGAACAACTACCTACTCGGACTGTATTGCCAGGGTCTTATTTGCCGATTTTCTAAACAGTTATGCTGGAGAAACTAGAGACCATGTTTTGCTATGCCGAAACTGCGACTCCGAAGGCAAATTGGAAAAGCTTTGTAAGGGTAAAATCGTTGATCTTGGTGAGATAAGGAAGTATAGGAGATGAAAAGAAGGAGGTCAGGCGGTGGGTATCCTCCTATCACCGAGAACTCCTTGGGAGTAGCTGCCAAAAAATGGTGTTATAAGTATTTGCTTTTCACTTTTTGAAAAGTAATTAGACTGAGCCGAATCACTGTTATGAAAGCCTTTTTCGCTGTATTGAAGCCAACACTTTACTGCTGGTCATGATGGGGTGTCGGATAAATGTTATGAGAAAACTTTTGCTAGTAATTGCCCTGGTATCATTGTTCGGCTGCTCCCCTTCAGATGTTCTGAAGCCGGAAGGTCCTCCTTCGCTTCAGGAAAAGTGTCTGGGTGCATGTCTGAATGCATACTCCTCCTGCATTCTAGAGTGCGATAGAACCCAGGAGATAGGAACTCAATTAGATTCCTGCATAGATCGATGTAAACAGCAGTGGGCTGAATGCGAAGAAAACTGTTCGCAAGAGGGAAAGAGTCCGCCAACACAATTCCACCCTGTATCAGAAGAATCGGCACCATGAGGATTTCGGCAGGTCTATTCACTCCTTCTTGATGAGCACTTTGCCGATCTTAGTGTGTTCTCGATAGACGAGGAGTGCCGTAACATCTGTCTTTTCAACCATGGCCACCGTCCCCACACCTTTTGCAAAGAATCTGTATTGTATGTCCTCGACCGTGGCAGGGCCAACCTTGCCATTGTACTGCCACTTGAAAAGAGACGCCTTGAAGGTGCCCGCAGGCACCTTCACTTCGTAGGCGCCCACATAACTGTAGGTTATGTTCATAAAGCCCTTGTGGGCGAGATGGTCCGGGTGGCTAAGATCATACACCTTCACATCCGTTTTCATCAGCTTGGTGTCACCGGGATTCATCCCCGGAAGTGTTATGGGCTCACGGGGTAAATAGCGTGAGATCACCCCCTGTGCTTGATCCTCAGTGCTGACAATTTCGACACCGCCGCTTGCTGTCTTCAACAGATAGAGCAGGGAATTCTTCCCTGCTGCCTCTCGCCAGCTGGTGCCCGGCTTATCTCTTATGAGCCGGGTGAGCACCTGTTGCACGGATTTTCCTTTATTCTTGCCGTTGGTAACTCGGTAGACCCAGGTGCCTTCTTCCAAGGGAAAGTAGTCGAGGGGATCAGAGATTGGAGCGCCTACTACTGGGTTACCCACAACATTTTTGCCGAGGATTTGCTCAAGAAAAGTGCGATCTACAGCCGGCAGTTGAATCTCCGCTCCGACAAACTGCTCTTTGCTCATGGAACCCGTCGGCGCCACCAACACCAAACTGAAGAATGCGGCCATGGTAATTATAAGCTGAATTCTCCTAAATCCATCCATACCTTTTCCTCCTTACGTAGTTAGCAGAACATTGCAGTCAGTGGGTTCTTAAAGTGACTAGGCCCAGTTCTCCTCGTACACCAAGGCCAAATTTGCCAAGAGGAATGGCAACTCTCCATACGGTTGGGATAATCCCTCATCCGGACGTTCACATGGATCATCGCTGTTCTCCTCTTGTGCCCTAAGTATAGAATTTTATCGGAGATGTTCCTTCCATGAGGATCTCGCCTCGCTATGTTATCATTAGGATCAAGTGGGGCAAAGGCGGAATGGACTTTTGCAAAGGAAAATATGTATGTGCATCCTTGGGGTCGGGAATTGGCGGGCCGTCCGCCGGGAGCGAGTGTTGGGTATATACTTGGGAGTTGGTGGCAGAAAAAATACAAGGACTTACAGTTTTTCGTAAGTCCTTGTATTTTTGGCAGTCCCAACGGGACTCGAACCCGTGTCTTCGGCGTGAGAGGCCGATATCCTAGACCACTAGACGATGGGACCGCGAAATTAGGATATATGCTATTAGTTATAAGTTATTAGTATCAAAAGCAAGGGATTAAGGATTACCAGATACGGCCGTGCAGATGATGCTTTCCCCAATAACGAATAACAAATAAAGTATAACTGGTAACGTATAGGCCACTGGCTGGGGGAGGAGGATTCGAACCCCCGTAGCATGATCCAGAGTCATGCGTCCTACCGCTAGACGATCCCCCAACGAGCATTGAAAATTAGACCATAGGTTCCCGAAAGTCAAGAGCAAAGTCGCAGAGCGCATAGCGCTAAGCGCAGAGGGTATGTGTATGTATTCAAAAATGGGCGCACTGAATTTGTTGGTGTGAAATATGCAGGCTGTAAGGGAGGTTAAAAGACCTGCTAAGAGAGAGTTCGATAGAGCTACCAAAAGGCAAGTCGCTATGCGCTATGCGCTCCGCGCTTTGCGCATAATGACAAAATGCTTGACAAACCAAAAGCTTTTTTTATACTTACCACTTCAATCTTTACAGGATTATAGTGCAAGGAATGGTGATCTTTGAAAGTTAGGGTGGATGAGCTTCCAGATGTAGGGAGGGTGATTCATTTTCACAAGGCTGAGGCTTGGTTAGCTTCCTTGACAGAAAATGACCGTGAGATTACCCTGGCCAAGCCGGTCGAGGTTGACTTGGAACTCATTCCAGAAGCAGATAGCATCAAACTGAAGGGGCATCTGCGAGGAGCGTTGCAGCTTGTTTGCAGCAGATGTTTGCAAGAATTCGTCTTGGACCTTGATGAAACAATCGATTTGACCCTGCTGCGACATCCATCGGCCGATGCTCCTTACGAAATAGATCTGCGACCAGAGGATTTGGACACGGAATTCTTTGATGGGGTGACGATCGATGTGGATCTCATTGTAGCGGAGCAAATCTTTCTGGCGTTGCCGCAAAGGCCTCTATGCAAAACGGACTGCGCGGGGATTTGTTCCGGTTGCGGTGCAGATCTGAACCGAGAAACGTGTCGATGCGAAAAGATTGACAGAATTTCTGCCTTCGACGCCCTTCGATCTGTAAAGATTGAACATTGAATAATTCCTGGCTAGGTCGAGAAGGCTGACAAAGTAAAGGAGCGTTTTTCCATGGCTCTCCCGAAGAGACGACATTCAAAGAGCAGAACGAGAAAAAAACGAACACATTACAAACTGGAGAAACCCACGCTCTCCCTTTGTTCTCAGTGTAACGAACCGAAATTGCCGCACCACGCATGTGCAAGCTGCGGAACATATAAGGGAAGAGAGGTTATTAAGACTGAGGAGGTTTAGTGGGCCCAGAGCATTCGGAGGCAAACTGCCCGGCTCTTTTTTTTGCTTGAGTTGCGGACCGGACGGTCCGGTCCTTGATAATTCAAGCTCTTGAGTGGCCCGCCTGCAACCATAAAGGGGGTATTGTGAACCGAACAGTCATTTTAGGAACAGGCGCAGCAGTTCCCAATAAGGTTCTCACCAACAAAGACCTGGAGACCATCGTTGATACCTCGGATGAGTGGATCTCAACTCGAACCGGTATAAAGAGTCGCTATATTGCAGAAGACGGCGAAACCACATCTACACTGGCCACAGAGGCGGCACGCAGGTCCCTGGATATGGCAGGGGTCAGACCGGCAGAGGTAGATATGATTATTGTGGGTACCACCTCTCCGGATATGGTCATGCCGAATACCGGCGCTCTTGTGCAGAAACATCTGGGCGCTTCGAATGCCTTTGCCTTTGATGTGTATGCGGCCTGCAGCGGTTTTGTTTACGCTCTGACTATCGCAGACAAATTCGTAAAAGAAAACCCGGAGAAAAAGATATTGGCCATCGGCTCCGAACTCCTTTCCAGCATTACAGATTGGCAGGATCGCAATACCTGCGTGCTCTTCGGGGATGCGGCAGGAGCGGCATTAGTCAGTGGCTCCAACGATGGTGAGCGGGGCATCCTTTCCACCCATTTGCACTCGGATGGATGTCTCTGGGAACTGCTTTATATACCGGGAGGCGGGTGTGTCTATCCCCCGAGTGCCGAAATGGCAGAGAAACGTGATTACTGCATCCGCATGCATGGCAACGAGGTATACAAGCATGCTGTGCGATCGCTGACAGAAGTAGCGCAAGAGGCTCTTCTGGCAAACCAACTGGACCCGGAGGATGTGGATCTATTTATTCCTCATCAGGCCAATATCCGTATTATGACCAAGGTGGCGGAAAGGCTTAAGATTTCTCCCGATAGGGTCTATATGAACATAGAACGTTACGGCAACACCTCGTCTGCCAGCATTCCGGTGGCCCTTGATGAGGCTAATAGGTCAGGCCGCCTCAAGCCAGGAGATCTGGTCCTCCTAGATGCTTTTGGCGGTGGATTCACCTGGGGAGCAGTAATGATCCGCTGGTAGGAAATGCTCAAAGCTGAGCTAAGGAGGCATTAAGTGGACTATTTCTTGACGGAAGAACAGCAGATGATCAAAGAGATTGCAGCTAAGATTGCTACAGAAAAGGTTCGCCCGGTGCGTGCTGAACTGGATGAAACTGAAGAGTTTCCTCGGGATATTATGAAGATTCTAGCGCAGTCGGACCTCTTTGGAGTCTACCTGCCGGAGGAATACGGTGGCCTAGGCGGAGGAGTGATGGAAAATTGCTTGGCCATTGAGGAGCTTGGACGGGCATGCATTGGTGTTGCCACTACTTATGCAGCCAGTGGTCTAGGAGCTTATCCCATTCTGCTCCATGGCAGCGAAGAACAGAAAAAAAAGTACCTGCCGATAATTGCCAGCGGTGAAAGGCTTGCGGCCTTTGCAGTAACCGAGTCCGGCGCTGGAAGTGATGCAGGAGGCATCCAAACGACTGCTAAACGGGACGGAGCTTTCTACCTGCTCAATGGCACCAAACAGTGGATTACAAACGGCGGTGAGGCTGAAATCTATACTGTCGTTGCAATAACCGATAGGGAGAAAGGGGCAAGGGGTGCAAGCGCTTTTATTGTCGAGAAAGGTGATCCGGGTTTTTCCTTTGGCAAGAAAGAAAAAAAGATGGGTATCTGCGCCTCCGCTACTCGGGAGCTTCTCTTCAATGACTGTAAAATTCCAGCTGACCGATTGATCAGCCGCGAAGGCATGGGGTTCATTGTCACCATGAAAACCTTTGACGTGTCGCGGCCGGGGATAGGGGCCTTGGCGGTCGGTTTGAGTCAGGGTGCTCTGGACATCTCAGTGGAATATGCCCGAAAGCGTGTCCAGTTCGGCAAGCCCATTATATCCTTTCAGGCTGTTCAGCACATGCTTGCGGATATGGCCACTGAAACAGAGGCCGCCCGGGCTTTGGTCTATACCATCGCAAAATACATTGACAGTGGCGCCAAGGACATATCCAAACTTTCAGCCATGGCCAAACTCTTCCCCACCGACGTAGCTATGCGGGTAACAACCAACGCCGTACAGGTCCTTGGCGGCTATGGCTATATGCGGGATTACCCGGTGGAGAAGATGATGCGCGATGCCAAAATATTGCAAATATATGAAGGTACAAACCAGATTCAGCGGAACGTCATTGGCCAGGAGTTGAACAAAGAGTACGGAAGGATTAAAGAAACCTTTTTCTAGGAAGAATGGAATAGTGGAGTGATGGAATAATGGGGAAGGAAATCAAACTGTAATGGCAATTGTGGATTGGGAAAGAGGGAAAAGCCAACCTTCCAGTATTCCAACATTCCATCATTCCCTGTGAACCGTGAGGTGAACATGCAGGTAGTTGTCTGTATCAAGCAGGTTCCGGATGCAAAGAACGTTCGGATTGATCCCGAGACATGCACTTTGGTGCGGCAGGGTGTAGAGAGCATAGTGAATCCCCATGACTGGTATGCGGTGGAAGCGGCTTTGCGCTTTCGAGACGAGTATGGCGGTAAGGTAACAGCTTTGACTATGGGACCGCCGCAAGCTGAGGAAGCGCTTAGAGAAACACTTGCTCTCGGAGTGGATGAGGCGGTGCTCTTAAGCGACCGGGCCTTTGCAGGGGCCGATACCTGGGCCACTTCACTCACTTTGGCGCGAGCCGTTGAAAAATTGGGGCCTGTTGAGCTGGTAATTTGTGGCAAGCAGGCTATTGATGGGGATACTGCTCAGGTAGGTCCAGGATTGGCAGCGCATCTGGATCGACCCTATACCACCTATGCTCGGCGGCTGGAGTTGCTAGATGGAGGACATTTACGAGCTGAGCGCGTCACAGATGTCGGTTATGAGGTTGTAGAGATGGAATTGCCTGCGGTTGTCACCGTAGTCCGGGAGATTGGTGACCCAAGGATGCCCGGGCTCAAACACAAGATGAGAGCCAAGAAGAAGGAAATCCCTTTATGGGGCGTGGCTGAGTTGAAGCTGAACCCTGAAGAGGTTGGCTTGCAAGGCTCTTACACTCAGGTAGTAAGGGTATTCAGTCCGCCACCACGTTGTGACCGGGAGATGATCAACGGGGATGCAGAAACGCAGGCAGAAGCACTTATCAAATTATTACAAGAGGCAGAGGTGCCTGGCCTATGAAAGCCATAGTTGACAAAGAAAAATGTATAGCATGTGGCGAGTGTGTGGAAGTCTGCCCTGTGGATGCTATTGATTTAGTGGATGACGTAGCCCAGGTGGATGATAATTGCACTCTTTGCGGACTTTGCGTTGATGCATGTGACTATGAGGCCATTGGTTTGCCGGAAGTACAGACCGTCGAGACAGAGGATTTGGAGTCTTACAAGGGTGTCTGGGTTGTGGCCGAGCACTACGATGGCACGTTGCATTCAGTTTCATTCGAGTTACTGGGCGCGGGCAGGAAGTTAGCCGATAAACTGAAGGTGGAGTTGGCTGCTGTATTAATAGGTCATCAGCAAGAGGAAGGGGCCAATAAACTCATCGGCTACGGTGCAGATCGTGTGTACTTGGCGGAGCATCAGGCTCTTGCTGCCTTTAATGATGAGTCTTACGCCAATGTCCTCACCGAACTCATTAAAGAGAAGAAACCCGAGATTCTGTTGGCAGGAGCAACTGCCATGGGTCGTTCTTTTATACCCAGGGTAGCGATCGCAGTGGAGACCGGGCTAACGGCTGATTGTACTGGACTGGATATTGGTGACGATGGTCTCCTCTACCAGACCCGCCCCGCCTTCGGCGGCAATGTCATGGCTACCATTCTCTGCCCCCGTCGCCGTCCGCAGATGGCAACGGTCCGACCCATGGTTATGAAAAAATCTGACTTTGATAAAGAGCGCCGAGGGGTGGTGGAAGCCTTTACCCCCAGCCCAAATGCTGTTACTTCGCGGATAAAGGTTTTGGAGAGGGTTAGCCAGGAGCAGGAAACAGCACGCATAACTGAGGCCGATGTTGTCATCACTGGTGGCCGCGGCCTGCAGAAAGCGGAGAATTTTAAAATCATTGAAGAGGTAGCTCTCCTTCTCAATGGTGCAGTCGGCGCTACCCGCAGTGTCGTCGATGAGGGATGGGTGCCCTACAGCCACCAGGTGGGACAGACGGGCAAGACAGTGTCTCCTAAACTCTACATTGCCTGTGGTGTCTCAGGAGCTATTCAGCATGTTGTCGGTATGCAGGGTTCAGAGATTATTGTGGCGGTGAATAAGGATCCGAGTGCACCTATTTTTGACATTGTAAATTATGGGGTTGTGGCGGATCTCTTTGAGTTTCTGCCCGCGCTGGTGAAGAAAATAAAAGAGCGAAGAAGCTAGTATTTTAACTTTGAAATTTGGAACAGATTTCGAAGATTTGGCGTTCGATGTGTGATGTGAGATCAGTTTATATGGCGACCCATGGTTTTGCTATCGCACATCTCAAATCCCATATCACACGTCTTTTAGGAGAAAGCTTCTTTGTAGTCGCTCCTAGAGCTCAGGATTAGTGTAGCGCATAAGGGGGGAATTATGGCTGAAAACGACAAGAAAGTTGCGGTTGTTACCGGAGGTTCTCGAGGAATCGGTAGGGCGATTATCATGGCTATTGCTGATGAGTGCTCGACTGTTGTTTTTAATCATTTTGATCCTCCCGAGGACACAGCAGCTGCTGAGACCATCAAGATGGCAGGTGAAAGAGGGTGCGAGATCGAGGGGGTGCGGCTGGACGTCTCCAACTATCAGGAAGTGCAGGAATTCATCAACGGCGTGGCGGAGCGGCATGGGCGGATTGACGTTCTGGTTAACAATGCCGGCATTACTAGGGATACCCTGCTGCTGCGGATGAAAGAGGCTGATTGGGATGCGGTATTGGCAGTGAACCTCAAATCTGTCTTCAATTGCACCCAAGCGGCTGTTCGGTTCATGACCAAGCAGCGCTACGGACGTGTGGTCAGTATAGCCTCGGTGGTTGGGGCCATGGGTAACGCTGGTCAGGCGAACTATGCCGCTTCCAAAGCAGGTATTATGGGATTTACCAAGTCTGTGGCCCGCGAAGTGGCAGGGAGAAATGTTACAGTCAATGCTGTGGCTCCTGGATTTATAGAGACTGAGATGACCGCCAAGCTTTCTGATAAGGTGAAGGAGGCGTTTTTGATCCAGATTCCCTTGGGACGGGCAGGGCATCCCGAGGATGTTGCCCAGTTGGTGAAGTTTCTCATCTCTGATGATGCATCGTATATCACAGGTCAGATTATCCATCTGAACGGCGGGATGTATATGTAAAGGCAGAGCTTGCAGCCCTCTGCGCTACGAGACGAGATGTCGAGCGAGACGGAGAGCCGGGTATATACACCAGACCTCATCTCGCTTGTCTCGCAAGACAGTAGAGCACAGTCAGAGTCTGGGATGAAGCAACTGCTTGCGACAAACGTTTCGTTTAAATTGAGGATTAGGCGATGAAAAGAAGGGTCGTAATTACGGGCCTTGGTTTGGTCACGCCACTCGGAATCGGAGTGGAGGAAACTTGGTCGGCCTTAGTGGCAGGTAAGTCGGGAATTGGTCCCATCACTAGGTTCGATCCCAAAGACATGACGACCAAGATTGCCGGCGAAGTCAAAGATTTCAGGGCGGAGGATTATGTCTCGCGGAAAGATGTCAGACGGATGGACATCTTTACCGTGTACGCCATGGCAGCAACCCGCATGGCTGTGGAGGATGCAAAGCTCAACATCAATGGCAACAATGCCGATAAAGTGGGCGTTGTAATAGGATGCGGCCTTGGTGGTCTGAATACAATTGAAAAATTTCATCGTATCATGTTGGAACAAGGACCAAAAAAAGTAAGCCCTTTCTTTATTCCCATGCTCATCGCCAATATGGCGCCCGGTCAAATTTCCATTGCTTTTGGAGCCAAGGGGCCGAATGTGGCCATCGAAACTGCCTGTGCTGCAGGCACCCACGCGGTGGGTGACGCTTTTAAGCATATTCAACGCGGTATTGCTGATGTGATGATTGCCGGTGGGGTGGAGGCCACGATCACACCTCTGGCTATAAGTGGCTTCAATGCCATGCGAGCGCTTTCAACCCGCAATGATGACCCGCAGAGAGCTTCTCGTCCTTTCGATCGAGACCGGGATGGTTTTGTCATGGCGGAGGGCAGCGGCATCGTAATTTTGGAGGCCCTTGATCACGCCTTAGAGCGGGGAGCCTTTATCCATGGAGAGCTAATTGGCTATGGGCTTACTGGGGATGCGTTCCACATGTCGGCTCCCGCTCCGGAAGGTGACGGGATGGCGCGGTGCATGCAGATGGCCCTGGATGATGCCGGTGTTACTCCGGGGGAGATTGACTACGTAAATGCTCACGGCACCTCCACAGATCTGAATGACAGTTTTGAGACTCGGGCGATAAAAACGGTCTTTGCAGAACACAGTTACGAGGTGGCTATTAGCTCCACCAAGTCCATGACCGGCCATCTTTTGGGAGGAGCTGGAGGGGTCGAGAGTGTGATCAGTGTGCTCACCCTAACACGTGGCATCATTCCTCCTACAATTAATTATGAAAACCAGGACCCTGAGTGCGATTTAGACTACGTTCCCAATGTGGCTCGCGAGAAAGATGTTAAGACAGCTCTGTCTAATTCCTTCGGCTTCGGCGGGACCAACGCCGCACTGGTGTTCCGTAGATACGAACCTTGATCGCGTGGGGAGGTTGAGGATGAAGATCATTATAGGGTGTGATCATGCGGGATTCCCCCTGAAAACTCAGATAAAAGTTTTGCTTGAGAACATGGGGCATACCGTCGAAGATGCAGGTTGCTTGAGTGAGGATTCTGTTGACTATCCTGTCTACGGCAAGGCGGTGGCCACTGCGGTTGCCAAAGGCAATTTTGCCAGAGGCATTCTTATCTGCGGTTCAGGACTTGGTATGTCTATGATTGCCAATCGATTTACCGGTGTGCGCGCAGCTCTTTGTAACGATCTCTTCAGTGCTGCCCTGAGTCGACGCCACAACGACGCCAATCTCTTGGTGATGGGAGGAAGGCTCATCGGTGGCGATTTGGCTGAAGAGATTGTCAGAACTTGGTTGACTACCGAGTTTGATGGCGGGCGCCACCAGCGCAGGATAGCTCAAATGGACGAAATTCAATAATTTTGGTCCCCAATCCCTGGTCTTTTGGCCCAGGTCGCGTCGCATGGAGCATGGGGCATGGAGCATAGGGAAAATTCACAATCTGTTGCTATTGGTTCTATGTTCCCTGGCTTCTTACTCCTGACTCCTCCTGTTATGAATTAACACTTCCCATTTTTTATTGATCAGTATACATTACAAAACTCCTGTTTATTTGCCATCTCACCAGAGAAAAAGTGGACAAACGAAGAAGGTGATATAATGCTGGCTCAGCTACTCTACCTTCTACTGCGAGGTCTAATATGTCGGATTTGGACAGAATAGATCCCCAAGTTGCAGAGGCTATCCGGCTGGAGGAGGAAAGGCAGCTACAGAGGCTGGAGCTGATCGCTTCGGAAAATTTCACTAGTCCGGCAGTCAGGGAGGCGCAGGGCAGCGTTTTGACCAACAAATATGCGGAGGGCTACCCCGGCCATAGATATTATGGCGGATGTGAATTTGTGGATACAGCTGAAAGTCTGGCCATTTCCCGGGCAAAAGAACTATTTGCAGCTGAGTACGCCAATGTCCAGCCCCACTCAGGTTCCCAAGCAAACATGGCAGTCTGTTTTGCGGTTCTCAAGCCGGGAGAAACCATTATGGGAATGGACTTGCGGCATGGGGGCCATCTCACCCACGGCAGTCCAGTCAATTTCTCCGGCAGGTTGTACAACGTAATTTCCTATGGGGTGAACAAAGAGAGCGAAACTATTGACTTGGAGCAGGTTGAACGTTTGGCGCGAGAACATCGTCCAAAACTGGTTATTGCAGGCGCAAGCGCCTATCCCCGGAGCATTGATTTCGGTTTTTTTCAGAAGGTCTGTGAAGACATAGGTGCCTACTTCATGGTGGATATGGCCCACATAGCCGGACTCGTGGCTGCCGGGGTTCATCCCAGCCCTGTCCCCCATAGTGATTTTGTCACTTCCACCACTCATAAGACTCTTAGGGGGCCTAGAGGAGGTCTAATTCTCGCTAGGCAGAGACACGCAGACAAGCTCAATAAAGAGATATTCCCCGGAATACAAGGTGGGCCACTCATGCATGTCATAGCAGCAAAAGCAGTGGCCTTAAAGGAGGCCTTGAGTGCCGAATTTCGCAATTATCAAAGGCAGATAGTGAGCAATGCCAAAAGATTGTCAGTTGAGTTGCTGGAAAGGGGCTACCGCTTGGTTTCTGGGGGGACCGACAACCATCTGATGCTCGTTGATTTGAGGAAAAACGGTCTAACCGGAGCTCAAGCTGAAATCATCCTTGACAAGGCGTGGATAACTGTGAACAAGAACAGCATCCCATTTGATCCGGAAAAGCCCGCCGTGACCAGCGGCATCCGGTTAGGAACCCCTGCAGTGACCTCACGTGGGATGGAAGGGGAGGATATGGCCGCAATAGCTGAGTTTATTCACCAGGCCCTGCAAGCTCACGGTGATGCTGATTCAATAGAAAGGGTGCGAGGGCAGGTCGCGGAATTCTGCTCCCAGTTCCCTCTTCATAAACCGGTTTACGAGAGGGGGGCTCCTGAGTTATGAAACGGCCGAGTTGGAATGCCTATTTTATGGAGATCACCGGATTGGTAGCTCAACGTTCCACCTGCCTTCGTCGCAAAGTGGGAGCCGTGCTGGTGAAAGATAAAAGGATATTGGCCACCGGATATAACGGTGCTCCTTCTGGGCTGCCCCACTGTCTAGATGTAGGTTGTATGCGGGAGGAAAATAATATACCGTCAGGCCAACGGCATGAACTATGCCGCGGCCTCCATGCGGAACAGAATGTCATTATTCAAGCTGCCCGCCACGGCATACCTATTCAGGGAGCCACTCTGTATTGTACGACGCGACCATGTGTCATTTGCGCCAAGATGATTATTAATGCTAATATTAGCGCTGTCTACTTTGATGAAGGCTATGCTGACGAGCTCTCCGACCAGATGCTGCAGGAGGCTGGTGTAGATTTGGTTAAATGGAGATTGCCACAGGGGGATGGGGAATGAAGTGCCAGTTTTGCGGTCATCCCAAGACTCAAGTGCTCGACTCCCGACCAGGAAAGGACAACAACCATATTCGCAGGCGGAGACATTGCTCGCGTTGCAACGGGAGATTTACCACTTTCGAAAGGTTAGAGGATACTCTAGCTCTGGTAATCAAGCGTGACGGTCGTTTAGAGGTTTTCGACCGAAATAAAATTCTGACTGCCATCAAACAGTCTTGTACCAAGCTCCCCATAGGGGAGGATCACCTAAATAAAATAGTAGGATCAATAGAGAGCCGAATCCAAGAAAGCCGACGACGTAAACTGCGCAGTCAAGTTTTGGGAGATTGGGTTGCAGCCGCTTTGTATGAGGTCCATCCAGCAGCATTTATACGCTACAGCATTGTGCACCGACACATTCAGGATCTCCAAGATCTGCAAAGACTGTTAGAAGAGGAGTTAGGTTAGCAGGGGTAACGTGTCGCGGCTGAAAAGCTAATACAGTGACGAAGCAAGGATCTTTGACAAAAGAAGATGAACGGTTCATGCGGCTAGCCCTCCGTTTGGCCGCCCGTGGTATTGGTCATACTTCCCCCAACCCCATGGTGGGTGCAGTGGTGGTCAGAGGTGGCCAGGTGGTGGGAAAGGGTTACCACCGGAAAGCGGGCACCCCCCATGCCGAGATACATGCCCTGGAAGATGCTGGCGACCAGGCTCAATCTGCCACCCTGTACGTGACGCTGGAGCCCTGTAACCATCATGGCCGGACTCCACCTTGCACTGAGGCAATTGTTCGCAGCGGGGTTCGTCGGGTGGTGGTTGGATGCTCCGACCCGAATCCTCGGGTTATTGGCGGTGGGATAGAGTATCTTCGAAGTCAGGGAATCCGCGTGGATGAGGGGATTCTTGAGGAAAAATGCTTTCGCTTAAATGAACCGTTTATCAAGCACGTGACCACTGGCCTGCCACTGGTAATTGCCAAGATGGCCGCCAGTCTAGACGGCAAGATTGCCACCCACCTGGGTGATTCCCGCTGGATTTCAAATGAGCGCTCGCGACGATTTGTCCACAAGTTGCGTCACAGTACAGACGCTATACTGGTGGGGATCGGTACAGTTGTTGCTGACAATCCGAACCTTACCACTCGCATTACCGGAAGGAAGGGCAATAATCCTCTCCGGATAATTCTGGACACCCACCTAAGAACTCCAGTTGACAGCCTGGTCGTCAGTGATACCAAGGAATCTCAGACCATCATTGCTACCGGGCCAAAATCATACAAAAAAAGAAGGGAAGCATTGGAAAGCCAAGGGGTGGAGGTTCTGCCTTTACCCCTGGTTCGGGGGAGGGTATCATTGCCAGAGCTTTTGAAGAATCTAGGCAGGCGTGAAATCACTAGCCTCCTGGTGGAAGGTGGGGCTGAAGTTCATGGTGGGTTTTTTTATGACAATCTTGTTGATAAAGTGTATCTTTTCTTTGCACCAAAGATCATTGGCGGCAACAGGGCCGTTCCCATGGTCGGAGGTGCTGGAGTTGCGAGGGTAGCTGAGGCTCTAGTGCTGAGGGATCTGACAATGCGCCGACTCGGCGATGATATAATGATTGAAGGATATATGAAAGACTCAGCGCTATTCAAAACAATATCAACCAGGAAAGATTCAGCGGGTACTTCGCTATGAAGTACTGCGCTCAGAGCCCGATGGCACCTAGGCGGACTGATGCGGTATTGGAGTATTGGGAAGATTCTCTTGAAAAGGTTTCTATGTGCATTACTCCATTACTCCACTACTCCGCTACTCCAGTACTCGCAAAGTGTTGGTTTCAGACCCAAGACTGAAGCCGAGGAGAATATGGCTCTGAAAGGATGATTGGCCTTTTGCCATGGGAGAAAAGGGATGTTCACCGGCTTGATCGAGGGAACTGGTAAACTAGTAAAAATAGAGCCACGAGGCAAAGACATGCGTTTGAGCATTGAGGCTTCCTTTGAACTGGAGGGATTGTACAAAGGTGAGAGCGTTGCGGTAGACGGCGTTTGCCTGACCGTAGTCTCCTGGGAAGGAAGAACTTTTACGGTGGACGTCTCTCAGGAGACTCTGACCAGGAGTACCACTGGCCAGCGACGGCTGGGCGACGAAGTCAATCTTGAACGGGCCTTAATACTTGGGGATCGTTTGGGAGGGCATTTGGTTAACGGCCATGTAGATGGCAGATCCAGAGTGACCTCCTTAAAGAAAAGTGGTGATTCTCTTGTATTCGAATTCGAGGTGGACCAAGGCCTGGCTCGTTACTTGGTTGAAAAGGGATCGGTGGCCGTGAATGGCGTAAGCCTTACAGTAAACCATTGTACTGAAAAGACTTTCCAAGTAAACGTAGTGCCGTACACTGCCCGGGTTACTACCATCGGTCACCTAAAGGTGGGCCATGAGGTCAACATAGAAGTCGATGTCATAGCCAAATACGTGGAGCGACTGGTGCGCAGCATGCAACGGAGCAGCTCGGGTATGCCTGAAGGTGTCGATCGTGAGTTTTTGGCAAAGCACGGGTTTATTTAGTATGTGTCCGAATGTTGGTGGTCAGTTATTTCCATTGCGACTGTTAACATAGCCGACCTTCACATTTGGAAGTCAGGTTTAGCTGGTTGTCCGGTTGAGCCTGTTTATACTGTAAATAGTCTGCTTGTGAAAGTAAGTCATTGACTACTACTAGCAAGTCATTGTCCGATTAAACCAGCGAAACTGGTTAAGCCGGTCAAACTTAAAGGATTGGAGTTAGTGAAATGCCAACCGCTAAAATTACTCAGGCTCTGGAAGAAATCAGAGAAGGCAAGATGATCATCTTGGTAGATGACGAGGACCGGGAGAACGAGGGTGATCTCTGCATGGCTGCGGAGAAAGTAACCGCGGAAGCCATAAACTTTATGGCCAGGTACGGCAGGGGACTGATCTGCCTATCCTTGATCGAGCAAAAGGTTGAGGAGCTACAGCTGCCTATGATGGTTTCTAATAACCAGTCAAGATTCGGCACCGCTTTTACCGTCTCCATCGAGGCCCGGCGAGGGGTGACCACTGGAATCTCGGCGGCCGATCGGGCTACTACTATTTTGACGGCAGTGGAGGATGAGGCTAAGCCAGAAGATCTAGTCAGTCCTGGACATGTTTTCCCTTTGCGGGCTCGCAAAGGAGGAGTCTTGGTGAGAACCGGCCAAACCGAGGGTTCTGTCGATCTGGCAAGGTTGGCAGGTCTGACGCCCGCAGCAGTCATCTGTGAGGTGATGAAAGACGACGGCACCATGGCTAGGATGCCTGACCTGGAGGTATTCGCCGAGGAACACGGCCTGAAGATTGTCACCATAGCCGATATCATTGAATACCGCATGCGTAATGAGAGTTTTGTGCATCGGGCGGCTACGACCCTGCTGCCTACGCTGCATGGGGGTGAATTTATTGCTATTGCCTATACCAATGACATCGATACGAGCCAGCATATCGCTCTGGTTAAAGGTGAGATAAACCCGGACGAAGAGGTATTGGTGCGGGTTCACTCTGAATGTCTAACCGGCGACAGCTTGAGCTCCCTGCGGTGCGATTGTGGAGATCAGCTCCATCGGGCCATGGAAATGGTCAACGAAGAGGGCAAGGGGGTTATTCTTTATATAACCAATCATGAAGGCCGTGGCATTGGTCTGGTCAATAAACTCAAGTCATACGCCCTGCAAGATCAAGGTAAGGATACAGTTGAGGCCAATGAGGCGTTAGGGTTTAAAGCAGATCTCAGGGAATACGGCATAGGTGCTCAAATTCTAGTGGATCTTGGGGTTAGAAAGATGCGGCTTATGACTAATAATCCCAAGAAGATAGTTGGCTTGGAAGGTTATGGCATCACCATTACTGAACGGGTGCCCATAGAGATTCCGCCTAATCCATGCAATCTTGACTACCTGAAGACCAAGTGTTCAAAGATGGGTCATCTGATGGACCTTACCAGGGAACTTGATAGTGAGAACTACTAAGATTGTAGATTTTAGATTGCAGATTTTTGAATCTTCTAATTCCACATGGGCCAATCCGAAATCCGCAATCCGAAATCCACAATCCGAAATCCTAAAAGGGGAGGGTAAGAATGCCGAAAATAGTTGAGGGCAAGCTGGAGGCAAAAGGACTTAAATTCGCCGTTGTCGTTAGCCGTTTCAATGACTTCATTTGCGACCGGCTGCTGGGAGGTGCCCTGGACGCCCTGCTCAGGAGTGGCGCCAAGGAATCAGATATCCAGGTGATCAAGGTTCCCGGTTCTTGGGAGATTCCCCTTATTGCGAAGAAGCTGGCTGAACAAAAAAAATATGACGCCATCATTTGCCTCGGAGCTGTAATTCGAGGTTCGACCCCGCATTTTGAATATGTGAGTGCCGAGGTTTCCAAGGGAATAGCCACAGTGGGCCTGGAGCAATCAGTGCCCATAACCTTCGGCGTTCTCACCACCGACAGTTTGGAACAAGCGATCGAACGGGCAGGAACCAAAGCCGGTAACAAGGGTTTTGAGGCAGCCCAAGCGGCTATAGAGATGGCGGATTTAATGAGACAGCTTGGATAATATCAAGTCTAGCCTGTTTAGCCCGTTTAGTCAGTTGAGCCAGTTTTCAGAAAAAAAGTTTAATGTACTTTACCGGCTCGACCGGCAAAACCGACTAACCTTCTTTATGCTGAAGACGCTCAGTTGGCAATCGGTTTATCGGGTATTTAGTGAAAAGGAGCGCTGATAAGATCCAATGAGTAGTCGACGTCGTTCTCGAGAAATGGCCATCCAGGTGCTCTACCAAGTAGATGTGGTGAAAAGTGACCCTGCCGAAGCCATGAGATTATTCTGTGAACATTTTAAAGCTCCTGAATCTATTAGAGATTTTGCTTTTGAACTTGCCCTGGGGACACACGGGCATCGAGAGGAAGTCGACACGTTAATCAAGCGTTTTTCAGAGAACTGGCGACTGGAAAGAATGCCAATCGTGGATCGAAACATTCTCCGACTTGCCACCTATGAACTTCTTTATCGGCTTGATATTCCAGCTAAAGTTTCCATAAATGAGGCGGTTGATATAGGTAAGAAGTACGGTTCGGAGGATTCTGGGTCTTTTATAAACGGTATCCTGGACCGAATTCGATTGCACCTGGAGGAGAGTGGTAGGCGCAAAACTGCGATGGGAAACGACCAGGCCTTTAATTCAACAGGAAACATTGCTGGATAAGCGGTAAGTTGCACTAACTACTAGACACCATTACATTTCTCAATTCACATTGCACATTTTTCATTTATCATTTGACATTTAGCTGATCTGCCACTCTAACCGTGATTCCGAATGCCCAATGGTAAATGCGAAATGTGAAATGATAAATATCTTTGGTGCCCACTGCTTACTGCCTACTTTAATGACGCGGGAGGAAGAATGGAGGCTAAATACGATCCGCAGGAGATCGAACCAAAATGGCAGCGTATTTGGGAAGAGCAACGGATATTTTATGTGAGCGAAGATGCCGACAAACCTAAATATTACCTGCTAGAAATGTTTCCCTATCCATCCGGGCGCATCCACATGGGGCACGTGCGAAATTATACAATAGGAGATGTAGTTGGTCGGTACAAGACCATGCGTGGGTTTAATGTGATTCATCCCATGGGTTGGGATGCCTTCGGCATGCCCGCGGAAAACGCCGCTATAAAGGCCGGTAGCCATCCGGCTACCTGGACATACAATAATATCGCTCAAATGAAAGAGCAGTTGAAACAGATGGGTTTCAGCTATGACTGGAGCAGGGAACTGGCCACCTGTGATGTATCGTACTATCGCTGGGAACAGCTTATGTTCCTTAAGATGTATGAACGGGGTCTGGCATATCGGGAAAAAGCTTACGTGAATTGGTGTTCGACTTGTCAGACAGTGCTGGCCAACGAGCAGGTCGAAGCAGGCCTTTGCTGGCGTTGCAGTGAACCGGTTGAACAGAAAGAAATGGCCCAATGGTTTTTCAAAATTACAGATTACGCCGACGAATTGCTCGAATATTGTGACAATTTGCCTGGTTGGCCGGAGCGAGTACTGACCATGCAGCGCAACTGGATCGGGAAGAGTCACGGGGCAATAATTCATTTCCCTCTTGAGGATTCGCAGGAACCGATCAAGGTTTTCACCACAAGGCAAGATACTGTATTTGGTGCAACTTTCATGAGTCTGGCAGTGGAACATCCACTGTCCCTGGAACTCTGCCAAGGGAGACCGGAGGAAGAGAAGGTCAAAGAATTCATAGAAAAGACCAAGCGTGTACAGCGAAGCGAGAGAACTTCTGAGCTTCTGAAGAAAGAAGGTGTGTTTACCGGAGCTTATTGTCGCAATCCCATGACAAGAGACCCTATGCCCATTTACGTGGCAAACTTTGTGCTGATGGAATATGGGACGGGGGCAGTTATGGCGGTGCCCACGCACGATCAACGGGATTTTGAATTTGCCAAGGCTTACGATCTGCCTCTAAAAGTGGTGGTTAACCCTGTGGGAGGTGAGTTGGTAGCTGACAGCATGGAAGAGGCTTATGAAGAAGATGGGATTCTTATCAACTCTGGTGAATTTAGTGGGATGGAAAGTAGTGTAGCTCGGAAAGCCATTAATGAATATCTGGAGTCACAGGGGTCGGGTAAAGGTGCCATCACCTACAGACTGCGCGATTGGCTCATTTCTAGACAGAGATATTGGGGCGCTCCCATTCCTATGATTTACTGCGACAAATGCGGCGTCGTACCCGTACCTGAGGAGGATCTTCCGGTGGTCTTGCCTCTGGATGCCAATCTCACGCCTAGTGGTGGCACACCGCTGCCGACTCTCAAGGAGTTTGTGGAGACCACCTGCCCAGGATGTAACGGCGGTGCCAAGAGAGAAGTGGACACTATGGACACTTTTGTGGAATCCTCCTGGTATTTCAACCGCTACACCTGCCCAGATTACCAAGTAGGACCTCTAGAAAAGGCAAGAAATGATTACTGGATGCCGGTGGACCAATACATCGGCGGCATTGAACATGCGGTACTCCATTTGCTCTATTCGAGATTCTTCACGAAGGTTCTCAGGGATATGGGTTTGGTGAGTCAGGATGAACCTTTTGTCAACTTGCTGACCCAAGGTATGGTGTGCAAAGAGACTCTCCGATGCTCGCAGCATGGCTGGCTTGCCCCCCGTGATGCTATCGAGGAGGACCCGGAAGTTTATACCTGTCGCAGGTGTGGAAGACGAGCTGAGGTAGGCCGGAAGGAGAAGATGTCCAAATCCAAGGGTAATGTGGTGGACCCCGGAGATTTGGTGGAACGGTACGGTGCTGATACGGTGCGGCTTTTCTGCCTTTTTGCTTCGCCTCCCGAAAAGGATCTGGAGTGGAGTGATCGTGGGGTGGAGGGGAGTGCGCGATTTCTCAATCGACTCTGGCGGTTGGTATATGAGGAACACGAGAAACTTCGTGATGTTTCTCCCTATGATGGCAGTGAACCATTGGAAGGGGACAGGAGGGCTTTGCATCGTAAGATTCACCAGACCATACAAAAGGTCACGGATGATATCGAGCAACGGTTTCATTTCAACACCGCCATCAGTGCGGTTATGGAGCTGGTAAACGGTATCTACCAATTCCGCTCGGAAAACAGTCGTGGGCCTGAGGTTTTTCCCCTTTTACGGTTGGCGGTGGAGACCGCTGTGATTTTAATCTCTCCCATGGTGCCGCATGTTGCAGATGAAATGTGGCACGCCCTGGGGCGCGGAAGGAGTGTAGTGCAGGAGCCTTGGCCGGAGTGGGATGAGGAAGCGCTATCAGAGGATATGCAACTCATCGTGGTGCAGGTCAATGGTAGGCTGAGAAATCGCATCTATGTCTCGCCCAGCGACTCCGATGAGGATGTTAAAAAAGCGGCGCTATCGGATGAAAGGATAAAGACTTTCATCGGTGACCGACCTGTTCGTAAGGTGGTGGTGGTCCCCGGTAAGTTGGTCAACGTGGTGTTGTAGGCGGTTGCCTGGAGATCTGGAGAGACGGAGATGCAGTGAGACGGAGAGACGGTGAAACGGTGAAACAAAGGCATTCTAGGATAATATGCATTATTGTTCATTTGCTCAAAAAGTATATTCGTTTCAGATATCTAAATTCGTCGCCGCGTCATCGTTTTCTCGTGTCACCACGTCGCTGTGCGCCATTAGCTCTTTGGATTATCATTGCATTGGCAATGGTGGGCTGCGGTTACCATTTCGCCGGGACTGGAGGTGAGGCCCCGGGCGAAATCAAAAGCATTGCCATAGGTGTCTTGCAGAACAACACAGCTGAAATCGGGCTAGAAAACGTTTTTACCAATGCCATAATAAATCAATTTGTACAGTGGAAAAAACTACCGATAAAGCCCCGCAAAGAGGCCGATGCGGTTCTGGGCGGCAGCATAACCGGAATCAACATCCAGGAGGTCAGCCACGTCGACTCTGATAAAACGCTCACCTCCCGGGTGACGATCACCCTAGAATTAGCACTCAAGCGGGTTGAGACAGATGAGATTCTTTGGAAGAGAAAATATAGCTACTATGATGACTATGTTGAGACGGGCAATGCACTGGATACTGCCATACTGAGGCGAGGAGCCGAAAATCAGATAGCGGAGTACTTGGCCGAGAAAATATACATCGACATGTTTGAACGCTTTTAGCCCTGATATGTAATCTGACAAGTCATCAAATATCCGGGCTAAAAGTCCGTTGTCCGTAGTTAGTAGTCCGTTGTTCGAAATTCACAGGATGATGGAGGGCAGAGATAAGTGGTGTCTCGGTAGCTATCAAGCGGAGAGCAGGATTTAGATTAGCGGATATCGGGCTACAGGGAAAGAAAAGGAAAAGACCTCGGTTGTGTGGCTAGGGTGCTTTCCCTCTATTTGCCATCTTCACGAAGGATACAGATACGACGGACCACGGACAACTGACCACGGACGCTATTGTTCCTCGGCGCTTAAGGCGTGTACCTGCTTACTGAGGCGGGAAATCTTGCGTGCCGCAGTGCGATGGTGCAAGCTCCCTTTGGATGCAGCTTTATCAACCAGTGGAATGGCCTCTTGAAGGGCCTTTTGGGCCTCCTCCACGGACTTATTTTCTATGGCTGTCCGAACCTGTTTTACCGCAGTCTTCACTCTTGTTTTTCTTGCGCGGTTGCGGAGCCGTCGTGCCTCGCTTTGCTTCGCCCGCTTGATTGCAGACTTATGAGTAGCCAATTACACTCCTCCTTCTAACTTCCTTTCCAAATAATTAACTCGAATAAAAGGTTGAACTCGGTTTTTAATTGTAGCGAAAAGAGTCTTTTAACATTGCCCTTTCAGAGAAGTCAAGGGTTTTTCTGCGAGCCCTTTGGGCTGGCACTGAGTCATAGAAGAATGAGGATAAAACAAGCAGGTTTAATCCGCGCAGCCACCGTTGTAAGCGGTTTGACTCTAGTGAGCAGAGTGCTTGGCTTCCTTCGCGATATGGCTATAGCGTATTTTTTAGGAGCCGGTTACAAGGCGGACGTTTTCTTTGTGGCCTTTCGCATCCCAAATCTTTTCCGCCGCCTTTATGCAGAAGGCTCGCTCAGTATCCCCTACATGCCGGAAATGGGCAAGGCGTATGCCCTCAGCAAAGATGTCAGATTTAATGGACTGGCCAACAATTTGGGTTCCTTAGCAACCTTTTTATACTTGGGCTTGACCCTTTTGGGAGTGACGGCAGCTCCCCTTTTTGTCTCCCTTCTAGCGCCTGGATTTGTTGGAAGTGGAGCTAAATACCATTTGACCGTGGAACTTACCAGGTGGTTGTTTCCCTATGTGTTTTGTATCGGGGTTGCAGGCTTTTTTATGGCCCTCCTTAACACGCACGAACATTTCACCGCCCCGGCAGCCTCACCAGCTTTGCTGAATCTGAGCATGCTTGCTCTGTTGGCAATAGGGGGATATTTTAAATTGGCCCCTGAATGGTCCCTTACGTGGGGAGTTTTTTTTGGTGGATTCCTCCAGATAGCTTTCCAGTTCCACTGGGCTCGACCACTGGTGACGAAATGGAGTTTGGCCCGCTGGTGGCGTTCACCGGAGGCATCTGCCGTCATAAAACTTCTGGTGCCTACAGTTTTAGGTGCAGCTGTTTATCACCTCAATATATTTATTGCCACTCTCTTTGCCTCCTTTCTTACCGTGGGATCCATTTCTTATCTCTACTATGCGGAGCGTCTCTTTCAGTTTCCACTGGGCCTATTTGGTAGTGCCATCTCTACCTCCGTATTACCACGTCTTACTCGTCAAAGCGCTCTAGGAGATTGGGCTACCTTTCGTCAGCAGGTAGCGGAGGCCCTCGAGCTTGTCTGGTTTCTGACCATTCCAGCGGCTGCTGGTCTGTGGGCGATCAGGGTTCCTCTGGTGCAGCTTCTTTTCCAGCGAGGTGAGTTCAATGAAATATCCACCACGATGACAGCTGATGCCTTGGGTTATTTTGCCTTTGGTCTCTGGGCGGTAGCCGGTTTCAGGGTGCTGGTAGGGGCTTGGTATGCTATAGGTCGCGCTTATGTGACTGTTTGGACCGGTGTTGGAGCTCTGGTTATGAATGTCTTGTTGAGCATATTTTTTGTCGGACCCCTTGGTCACAGTGGTTTGGCGCTGGCCATATCAGTAGCAGCAACTGCCAATTTGCTTTGCCTAATTCTTCTCCTCGGCAGCCATCTTAAAGGTATGCATGGAGGCAGGCTTCTCATGAGTAATGCTCGTTGTCTGACAGCAGCAATACTCATGGCCGCGGTTATCCGGGCTCTTGTTCAATTCGCTTACGGTGGAGGGCGACTTGAAGGGAGCTTGCTCTTAGTCGGCTTGGCAGGTTGGGTGGTGGCTGGAGTGTTAATATATCTGGGAGCCATTTTGCTTATGGGTTTACCTGAGGGGGTCAAGACTGCTTGGGCGGCGAGACGGCAAAGATGAGATTTCAAATTGTAGATTTCAGAACGAAGCGAATCTAGGATTTATCTTTATTCCTTTTTTGCTAGGTCTTCTTGCAGTTCCTCTATGTAAGCCACAGCCCTCTCCAGTTCATCAGTAAGGTGCCTGATCCGGAGAGCAGATTTGACCCGAATAGCAATCTCAGCCATGTCAAAAGGTTTGTTCACGAAGTCATCCGCTCCTCTATTGAGGGCTTCCATTTTATTGTCCTCAAATCCGGTAATAACGATAATAGGAATAAGCCTGGTTTGCTCCTTGCCTTTGAGTAGCTTGCATACTTCTAATCCGTCAAGGCCGGGCATTTTTATGTCCAGTATGATTACTTGAGGATTTTCCTCTGCCGCCAACTTCAGCGCCTGATTTCCGTCGGAGGCCAAAACGACTTCATAGCCCTGATCTTTTAAGAAGTGGTCCAGTAAATTTCTAATCTCCTGCTCATCATCTACCACCAAGATTTTTTCAGCCATGGTGCCCCTCCTCACTAGAGTTCAATGTTCGTCTCTGGTCGAGACCATAGCGATATTTTCCGACAAGCCACTGACAATGAACTAACTTAGCGACTAGGATAAATGAGCATGTGTCGCAGCGCAAGAAAAAATGACTCGGACGGAGAGTTGGCGGAGCTAAGTGAGGGGAGGAGGCTCGGTTGAAAGTATTATTTGTTGGATTTATGTCTGATAATTAAACTTATGTAAACTTTAGTACAATCAAGGTGTCAGGTTTCGGGTGTCAGGAGAAGAAACACTCAGGCTGAAACCTGTTGGAGCGAAGCGGAAATCCCGTCTGCAGCGAAGCGGCAGCGGGGAACACTGAAACCTGAAACCCTGCAATTTGGTACTTGGGGCCCGGATTCTTCAATCTCTGACCAAAGTTTCTTTGAGAAAGAGGCAGGCAAGAAAGGCAATGAGTCCGCATAGAAAAAGTGCGAAAAAGGCCTGTTTATAGCCTATTAACATAAAAGCATCTCCTGCTTTTCCGGGGCGTTCGAGGAGGTAGCCAAGCAATGGCTGAAAGAGGGCACCGCCTGCAAAGGGGAAGATATTGACCAATCCCGTAGAGGTTCCAGCAATCTGTACAGGAAAGAGCTCTTTTGTCGTAGTAAACCCAATGACTACAATTGCGCTAGCAAAAATGCCTAGCATCAAGCAGAGTACATAGAGGGCCGGTACGGAAAAGCGGTCTGTATAAAAGGTTAGGAGAGCTGTGAGACATAAGACGATGAAACTTGCGAGCACGAGCACTGGTTTTCGTCCACGGAAAATTCGATCAGAGAGGAAGCTGAGAAAGGGGCTTCCCACTATCATCCCTACTGCAAGCATGGAGAGAATTTGCCCTGCCTCAGTTTTTGAAAGTCCATAGACTTGCATAAGATATGGGCCACCCCATAGCCCCCCAAAGGAGAAAAAGATGGCAAGGTCAAAAAAGAACCAGATGGCAACAGGCCAAAATCTGGGGTAGCTGAGAACCTTTTTCATCCCCTCTAATAGGCCGATTGCCGAGGGGGCAGGCCCGACATGTTCTGCCAGGGGGGGCCAGCCGAGATCGGAAGGTCGGTCCCGGACAAAAAGCCAGACCAGAAGAGCCATCAACAAAGTAAAGAATCCGACAGCAACAAAGGAAAGCCGCCAGCCAATCCAGGTGCTGAGGATGGCTAAAGGTGAGGCAGCAGTGAGAGAACCGAGTCCGCCCATGACCATGAGAATGGCTGTCATGGTGGCGAACTCCCTGATCCGAAACCACTCTGCCAGTATTTTCATGGTAGGCACGAAAAGCATGGCGACGCCCAGTCCTACAAGGGTGCGACCAACCAGGGCCAAGGGTACGGACGGAGCCATGCCTAGCATAACGGAGCCGATAAAAGCCACAAGAAAAAAGAGAGAAATGGAGCGTCTGGGACCCCATGAATCGGAGAGAAGACCAGCGGGTACTTGCATAAGAGCGTAGGGATAGAAATAGGCTGAGCTTAGCAGGCCGAGGAGGGCGCCCGAAGCGTGGAGATCATCCATCATGTCCACGGCCACTACTGCGGGACAGAGACGGTGGAAATAAACCAAGACATAGCTGAATGCAAGAATCCAGAAGATAAGCCAGCGGTATCTTAAAGCCTTATTCAAGGGATCAGACTTTCGAGTCAATCCTTCCCCCTGCTACACATTACACTCTCTCAAGGATGGGGCGTGGGCAGAAAAGAAAGGGACTTAGATTCAGTGTCTAAGTCCCTAGATTCGCTGGAGCGGGAGACGGGTTTCGAACCCGCAACCCTCAGCTTGGAAGGCTGATGCTCTGCCAATTGAGCTACTCCCGCTTTCTTTTGGAGCTATCTTATAGCATGGCAGCGAGCGTTAGATCAATAACGAAATGCTGATTTAAAACCACAGACAAATTGGAGATTTTAGAGGTAGGATTGTAGATTGACGAAAGCTGCAATCTGCAATCTACAATCTGAAATTGTATTTCTCTGTGGTTCACTTTTGGATGCGCTCAACTCCATGGGTCCTGCCTCTGACACCTGCAAAACATCTTGACACTCAACCACCTAACTGTTAGTAACAATTGCAAAGGCGGCATGGCCAAGTGGCTAAGGCAACGGTCTGCAAAACCGTTATTCCCCGGTTCGAATCCGGGTGCCGCCTCCAATGAACTCAAGGGGGTTAGGTAATGTAAGACCTAACCCCTTTTGACTAAAAGAGGATTGATTTGGGTGAAGATTACTGGCGCCAAAAGGACAAGAAAAGGAAGACAAGGTGTCGTTTAACGCTGACCTGCCGGATCCCGTCCAGCCAGAGCGTTTGGCAAGTGGCCTGTTAAGGGGGTTCCTGGGGACGGCGAAGGCAATACTCTTGAGCCCTCGTAAATTCTTCCCACACATGCCGGTGGACGGAGGACTCATGGGTCCCTATGTTTTCTTCCTTTTCTGCACTACCTTTTCATTTGTTGCCTCCATTTGCCTTACTCTGGCGATGTCGGGAAGTATTTCTCTCTGGATTTTGCTAGTGATGTTTGCGGCATTGTGGATGCCTTTTCTCAGTGCTGCCGTGCTTAACTTCCTCTTCACCAAATTGTTGCGCACTGCTGGGTCATACGAAGCAACATTCAGGGTGCTTTGCTACGCTAGTGTAGTCAACCTTTTCGCCTGGATTCCAGCCTTCTTTGTTATCTTTTTGTTTCAGTGCTATGAAATTTATCTTTCTGCCTTGGGACTGAGTATAGTTCATAAGACAAGTCTTGGGCAGGCTCTGCTGGTCGTTATAGGCGCTTTGCTCACGATTTCTGTTATCATAACTCTAGTAGCACGGATGTTTCTCCCTCTTTGAAGAGAAAGTGATGCCTTCCCTGTATATTTGCTGGGATGCCCGATGAACGACTATGGCGACTGAGCAAAACTTGCCTGCAATCAGGAGGTCATTATGAAATGGACTATCAATGGCAAGGACCTAGTGCTACTGCAGGGCGATATTACCGACATGGATACAGATGCTATTGTCAACGCTGCAAACCAGAATCTGGTTTTAGGTGCAGGTGTGGCTGGAGCCATACGCACTAAGGGTGGTCCTGCCATCCAAGAGGAATGCGATCGTATAGGTGGGGCTGCCGTTGGGGAAGCTGCAATAACCACAGGAGGAGACCTCAAGGCGACCTATGTGATCCACGCAGTAGGTCCACGAATGGGGGAGGGTGATGAGGATAAGAAATTAGCCGATGCCACCCGGAACAGTTTGAATATTGCCAGTGAGAAGGGGTTGTCGAGCATTGCTTTTCCGGCAATTAGCACAGGCATATTTGGATTCCCTAAAGAGCGTTGCGCTCAAATCATGCTTGCAACTGTAATTAAAATGCTGGAGGAAGAAGAGAGCTCTCTGAAAGAGGTAGTGTTTTGCCTCTGGGGTGAGGACTCCCTCCAGATCTTCAAAGAGACTGCAAAGAAGATGCTCGGTCATTAGTGCCCAGTGCCTAGTTCACTCAGGCCTGTAAGCTGGAGGAATTTTTTTTCCGAGATTAATGAGACAGCCTCGCGCATACTAAATATCATGGATGACTCTGTGGCGGGCTCGAATACTTTACCGACCTGGATCACTGGATCTTTGAGCCAGAGGAAGTAGTCCTCGAAAAAGCAAAGTACCAAATCCACATTTTCGGTATCAGCCAGCATTTCAGCAAACTGTAAGTTTCTGATAAAAGCTCGGCCCCGTATCTGTTTTTTTCCTTTTTTGTCCAACCACACTTCAAATGTGGCATCTCTGAGCGGCAACCGGTTAGTGTTTGTATCAGCATCTACTAAGTAAGCCTGGTCAACTTCGTAAAGTCCCTCTGGCAAATCGATCATCGGCCCAGATCTCCATAATTTGTCATTTAAAGTGCAGACTAAAAATTTTTGTCTTTCTGGCTCTTCGAGCCGTAAATTCAAATTGAGATGTTTATTATAGCCTGTTACCTGCTGTCCAGCGAGAAAGGATCTACGCCCTTAAGGCAGACACATTGCCCCCAAAGACCTCTCGGATAATACTAAGTAAAAAAGCGTGTATAGAGGGGTTACCAGCAATGACGTCTCCAACCCAAATGTGGTTCTCCCCACCACTGAAATCCGTAATCTGTCCCCCAGCCTCCTTTACCAAAAGGTGACCAGCGGCAATATCCCAGGGACTGAGGCCAACTTCCCAGAAACCCTCGCAGCGACCACAGGCCACATAAGCCAGATCAAGGGCTGCCGAGCCACCCCGACGGATATCGCTCACTTTGGTGAATATGTGAGTAAATGCCTCCAAGTAACGAGACAAAAGGCTTCTCTTCCTCCAGGGAAAGGCAGTGGCTACCAGGGCTTCATTTTGAGTCTGGCGGGAGGAAACCCGAATAGATCGTTCATTGAGGCTGGCACCTTGGCCTTCTCGGGCTAAGAAGAGCTCCTTGCGGCATGGATCGTAAACCGCGCCCAGGACTACAGATCCTCTGTATTCCAGTGCCACACTCACGGCAAACACGGGGAAACCGTGAATATAGTTGGTGGTGCCGTCTAAGGGATCTACCAACCAGCGGTGAAGATTCGCCTCTGTACTACTGTAGTCCTCTTCGGCCAGAATATCATGATCGGGATAGCGTTTTCGGATTAGGTTGACAATGGTTTCTTGCGCTGCAAAGTCGGCCTCAGTGACGTAATCGTAGCTACCTTTGGCTTCTATCTGCAGAGTTGCACGTTTTCTGTGATAATCAAGAAGAACAGCCCCCGCTTGTTTAACGCATTCCACAGCCGTTTCTACGAGTTGCTCGTTCATGCTTACTCCCTAATCGGAGATTTCACTGAAGGTTTTGACTGAGCTAAACATCTGGACTCAAATGTTGGTGGCAGCATACTACTTTACGATAATCAGATTGACAATTCATTTCATCGGAATTCAGGTAGTCTGATTTTTCACACAAGGTCAGATCTCAGTGTCTGCGCCGGTAAATTTGAAGAGTGGTTTTGGAGCATTGGAGTACTGAAGTGTTGGAAAAAATAAAATCCCGAATATTAATATAATTTAGTCCTCGTCATCACCCCATTACTCCATTACTCTAATATTCCACCACTGCAGGTGAAAATGTTCAATGATCTTGATCTTTTCCAAAGTTATATGGTAGAGTTCTGCCACCAGGTGGAGGGATTGATCTGTTATGATTGTATTTGACTTGCGATGCGCCAGAGAACATCGATTCGAAGGCTGGTTCGAAAACATTGACGAGCTGGAAAATCAATTGGGGCAGGGACAAATAGGTTGTCCTTGTTGCGGAGATATTCGTATCGAACGAGTCCCTTCCCCAGTGTCAATCAAGAAAAAGATACCGCCAACCGACGCTTTGCAAAAGGTACACAAAACCTGGCGAAGTTTGTGTCGCTATGTCCAAGATAACTTTGAGGATGTGGGACACAATTTTGCCAATGAAGCATTGAAAGTTCATTATGGCCACGCAGAAGAACGTAATATTAGAGGAGTAACCACGGAATTAGAGGAAGATATGCTCAAAAAGGAGGGCGTTCCTTTTGTAAAAATTCCTATGCCTCAGGAAATAGACAGCTGATAGGGGTCCCCACCAACCTCTAACTAGTATCACGGTTTATTGGACTCTTGAAGGCTGGAAGTTTATCTGCTGGATTTCTTGGTTGTCGCTCTTATGTTCTCACGACCGTAAGACCACCGAATTGTTCAAGTACCTTGTAAGGTTGGAACGGAACGGGCTTATTTATGGAAAGAGTTCTCCTGCTCAACGCCACCTATGAGCCACTTCGAGTAATTTCCTGGAAAAGGGCTATTACTCTCCTCGTTTTGGACAAAGTGGAAGTTCTGGAAACCTATGATCTTGAGGTCAGGTCTGTCACCCTGGCGATCAGGTTGCCTGCTGTGGTAAGACTCGTGAACCTTGTCCGGTTTCGCAAACACACCATTCGTTTCTCTCGGGAAAACATCTATATTCGGGACAAATACAAGTGCCAATATTGTGGTGGGAGAAAGGACGCCTGCGATCTGACTTACGACCACGTTATACCCAAGGCGATGGGGGGCAAAACTGCCTGGGAGAACATCGTAACTTGCTGCTTGCCCTGTAACAAGAAAAAGGGGGGGCGTACGCCGGCTCAGGCAAGGATGAGTTTGATTGGTGAGGCCAAGAGACCAAGCTGGCATCCTATGTTGATGATAACTTTGAGAATTTCCAATACACCCGATTTGTGGCGCAACTATCTCTTCTACCATTCAGCTTGAGGGGGTGGCGGAACTCCCACGATGATTATCGATTGCCACACTCATATTTTCCCACCGTTTATTCGCGACAATCGCGGATCCCTAACCAGAGCAGATCCAGCATTTCAATTACTCTACGATTCCCCTAAAGCTAAGTTGGTTGGTGCTGCAGCATTGATTGAGCAGATGGATCGCTCCAGAGTGGACAAAACTGTTGTATTCGGTTTCCCTTGGAATGATCCGGAACTCATGCAACGCCACAATGATTACGTCGGAGAGGCCGCAAGCCGGTTTCCGGACAGACTTTTGCCATTCGTATGCGTTGATCCCAAGGTTGCCCAAGCAGCAGAGGAAGTAGATCGGTGTTTGGCTGCAGGGATGAGAGGTGTTGGCGAATTGGCTTTTTATACGGAGGTTTTGGACACCAGTGTGGTGCAAGTTTTGGAGCCTATTGCCGCTAGCTGTCACCAACAGAGTGTACCTCTCATGATTCACACCAACGAGAGGGTGGGGCACTGGTACCCAGGAAAATCAGAAGCATCCTTAAAGGTCATGTACGAGATAATTCGAGCCTTTCCTGGTAATCGTTTCATTCTCTGTCACTGGGGCGGAGGCCTCTTTTTTTACGAGCTACTCAAGAGAGAAGCGCGTGAGGTCTTGGCACAGGTTGCCTACGATACTGCCGCCTCCCCATTCCTCTATGATCCCGCAATTTACGACATCGCAGTGAAGATCGTGGGTGCCCAAAGAGTGCTTTTCGGAAGCGACTATCCGCTTATTCTGCCCGAACGCTATTTTGAAGAGATGGCCGCTGCAGGGTTGAACGAAGAGGATCAAGACTGGATCAAAGGACGCTCTGCGAGCAAATGGCTAAATCTAGAGAACACTTAGCCCGTATAATAGTGCTTTAGGGAGGATAGTACCATGGAGTCTTTGAAGAGCAGTCTCAAAAAAGCGCTGGAAGGAGAACTGAGTCGGATTCCCAAGCCCTTTCGATATGGGCCGGTGATTCATCAAACGATCAAATGCTTTCTGTACACTATGGTAAAAGAGGCCAACCTCCGCCCAATCCCTGACTTCAAGCCTCCTAGGATGAGTGATGGATTTCTCGATCTAATCGGAGTTGACTCTGATGACGCGGTAAAATGTGCTTTTGCCATTGGTCCGGTAGTTGAACTCAAAGCAGTCAAGAGCCTGGAAGCCTTAGATGTGGAGGAGAAGTGGGTTATCACCTTTTCTCCTCTGGACAAAAAGGTCAAGGAGTCCACTTTCTTTCTCAAGCCGGGGATAGAGCATCTTCATTTGGAACAAAAGTAGATACTTCTATCAGAAGCCAGCATGCCTACCTTTTACATTCTCTGCCATCTCAGAAGTCCAACCATACTGACTCTCGCTTTCGTGCAAGAATGTCAGGAGACCTCGACCAGTTTGTTGAATTAGTAGTGTTAGGCAGAGCGACATTATGCCCAGTAATGTGAGGCTATTTCAGTCCAGAAACACTTTGTTAAAAGATTAACAAGCTGAAAATAAAGGTTTTTCTCCTTGACTTTGCCGGTTGTTTGTGAAATATAGAATCAATATGCGCCCTTTTAAAAAAATCTTTTCTTAGCGTTCTGTACAACTTCCTCATCAACCTAAATCAGGCTTTTTCTGTTCGGCGAGTTCGGGACAAGTGACATACCGGTTTAGTCTGGATCTTCTAGAGCTCATAGGGCGCAAAAGCTAGTCGACGTTAGTTTAATCCAGAGAGAGGAGGTGATATAAAGGTCCTTTAAGAGCAGGCAGCTTTTTTTGGCTGTCGGTCGGCTGGTGCTTTCTCCTCTGCAAAGTTTTCCCATATTTCCTTGAGGGGAAGTGGAATCCGATCTCGCATCTTAAGCTGGTCTTTTACAATCATTAATAAGATATTGTTACTAGCGGATCCAGCTTCAGGCAGGATTCGCCAGGCCATGGAAGAAAGCATCTCGAGGCAGTAAGCCTGATCGGCTTAGCTGGTCTCGCAAATGCTTCATGAATCATAACCCAATCTTCCATAGGCTCATTCCTCCTTACCCCGAAAATGGCTTCATTCCTGGCCTCAATAATTTTTATTCGTGAGGCACCAGGAAATTAATACCAGACATAGGGCGAGAGGTGGACACACTATCAGGAAATGGCACGAGGGGATTGTACCGGAGATGAAAGTGGACTATTGAGAAATAGGAGGAAGCATTATGACCATAGGTTTTGGAAAGTATGCCAAAGGATATAACCAACCAGTAGACACGCTTCCCGGACGAGCGTGGATCACCGTCCTTGCTGGTACGACCATTAACCTCTGTCTGGGTTGTTTGTATGCATGGTCGGTTTGGCTCAAGTATCTCACTGATCAGGCCTACATGACGGCTCACGGCTGGGCCGGAGCACTCACCGCTGAGCAGGCCTCCAACCCCAAATCATTGTGTATTATCATCTTTGCTCTCCTGATGATTCCCGGTGGTAAGATTCAGGATAAATACGGTCCTACGGCCTCCGCAACTATAGGCGCCATTGCCATGGGTATCGGTATGATCATCGCCGGTACCGCTAAATCATACGCAGGTATCCTCTGGGGATTTGGCGTGGGCGGAGGTATTGCCATGGGCGTGGCCTACGCTGCTCCCGTGCCCGCCACGGGCAAGTGGTTGGGCCCGCACCAGAGGGGGTTCTTCCTGGGTCTTACGGTTGCCGGTTACGGAGGTGCGGCCTTTTACGTGGCTCCACTCATCAAGTGGATGATCGTCAATCAATCGCTGTCCAGCTCGTTTACCGTGCTGGGTGTCGCTTATCTGATTGTCATCTTCTTCTGTGGACTGCTGCTGAAATGGCCCGAGCCTGGGTACGAGGCACCCAAACCGCCTGAGGCGTGGGTTCAGGCCCAAGCGACCAAGGGGACATCGACCACGGTGGACTGGACCGCGGGTGAGATGGCGAAGACTTGGCAGTTTTACGCCCTGATTATTCTCTTCTGCCTGAACACCCAGGCGGGCCTTCTCATCATCGGTCACGCCGCCAAGTTCATCGCCCCCATGCTGGCCTCGGGCTTCATCTTGGTGTCTGCCGGTGGTGCGTTGAACGCCCTCGGCCGTGTTGGTACCGGTAAGTACTCCGATATCATCGGCAGAGACAAGGCTTATATTGTCAATGCTGCAGCGGCAGCCGTCTGCATGTTCGCCTTGCCCTCGGTCATTGCGGCCAAGTCGCTCTTCTGGGCCTTCTTGTTCTGCATGATCGCTTACTGGGTCTACGGCGGCGGTCTCGCTCTGCTGCCCTCCTACACTCTTGACTACTACGGACCCAAGAACCTGGGCTTCAACTACGGCCTGGTGTTCATCGGCTGGGGTCTGGGAGCGTTCATGCCCAAGCTGGCAGGCCATATCCGGGACGTGACCGGTAGGTACGACGAAGCCTTTTACATTGCCGGCGGTCTGCTTATTCTGGCAATAATTATTGCCCTTGCGGCCAAGAGGCCACGCAAGGCTGGAGTCTAATCAGATAACCATATAAGCATTAAAAAAAGCGGGAAGGATTTCTCCTTCCCGTTTTTTTTGGCATTGGGCAAGACTATTTCGAATTCCGAAATTTAGGCCCTATGCTCCATGCCCCATGCTCTATGCCAACTTAGTGATACGCGGCAAATCTGCCTATGGCGTCAACAACTGGTGCGAAGGTGTGGCGCAAGAAAGGCATTCCTGAAAAACGGTCAAAAAGAACCATGGCCAAGATTATGAACGGTCCAACCTTGCAAAAAAGACTCCAGATTCGCTCTTGTGTCCGGGGCACTAACAGGTAGATCAGCCTCGAGCCAGTGAGGGGAGGAATGGGCAGGAGGTGGTAGGCGGTCACCGTGACGCTTACGTCGATGACAGTCTGGACCACGCGGTCTGTCCAGAATGTGTATTTTACCCAGGCCACAGTTAGAGCTAGGACCAGACTGGTGAAGGGGGCTATAAGAGATACCATGAACCAACCCAGTTTCTGTTTCTTGAATCTGACCTTTTGGTCGTCCACTTGCTTGCCCCAGCCGAAGCCTCCAGCGAAAAAGACAATGATACCCACAATGTCAATATTGAGTAAGGGATTGAAAGCGTTGTAATCAAAATCCACACCTTCCTCCGGAGGGGGATTGGCAAAGCTCAGGGCAAAGAAACGGGTGAAGCCGCAACCAATCGACACGATCAACAGAAGAGCCAGGGTGGAGTAAATAATCTCTTCGCCGGTTAGCGTAAGTACATACAGCATAATTCCTCCGATGTGGATGGGGGGGTGGTACCATCGGTCTGATATCAACTCAACTGAAACAACCTGGTTCAAAGAGTGAGTAATTCTTCAAACCTCTTATGCAGGCTGGCGGATATTTTGTTGTACATGAAGCCACGGCTGATCAGAGGTAGCAAGATTAATCCGTAGAGATAAACGTCAGAGGCCCTGAAGGTTTGAATTAATACCATCACGGCCAATATGATGAGCGCTGTAATGATGTTGCTTAGAAAGTTAGTGAGGTCATGGAGTTTTTGTTCCATATATTCACTCAGCTGGGTATGGTTTACTATCACCCTGTCGCCCTTTCTCTTATAATCAACTATTACTTTCAATCCTCTCCCCGCTTTCTCTTAGCTAGTTTCCAAACGGACACTCGTTGGAGTTGCTATCTGGTCTATGACACCGTGACCGCCGCAGCCAGCATAACCAGCCGAATATGACCTTGTTTCTGCTCTATTTTTTGAAACTTATGCTAAAATAACTCTAGTGTCAATCGCAGGAATAGATCATCAGTAGGATTGTTTTCCTGAGAAATCTGAGAGAGAGCACCTTCAGTTCATGGTGGAACAGCTAAGATGACAAGCCGCAGCGTCTTAATAATCGAATCCCGAGAGCAAGACCTCGAGCATTTGAAGCTGATGCTGGAAGATGCGGGCTATCGGGTGGCTGCGGCCCTCAACGGTGAAGAAGGCCTGAAGCTGGCCCAAGACCTCTATCCCGAAGTGGTGCTTTTGGCGATCCAGAGCTCCGGTCTGAATGGATTGGAGATTCTCCAACGTTTGAAGAAACGCGGTACCACGAAAAATTTGCCGGTTCTTATCCTGCTGGATAGATTTGATGAGCAGTACGTGGCCCAAGGGTTAGAGATGGGAGCAGCTGATTATCTATTGAAAAGTGCAAACAAGGGATTTCTGGCCCGCAGGGTAGGGGTGTTGGCCCGGATACGCCAGCAGGACAGACTGAGGCGTGATGTCATTTCCAGATATCGCGAATTCTTTGATGGTGAACAATACGGGCTGTTTCTGAGTAGTCGCGAGGGGCGATTTCTGGATGTGAATCAGAATCTGGTCAAAATGTTGGGTTACGACAGTAAAGATGAACTGCTTGACATAGACCTTAGCAAAGATCTCTACTGGGATTCGAAGGATCGAGAGCGTTTTCAAAAGATTATGGAGACTCAAGGCTCAATCAAGAACTACAGAGTGAACTTCAGACGCAAAGATGGCCAGAAGCTCACCATACTGCTAAATGGCCAGGTGGTGCGAGATGAAAGCGGGGCCGTAATCGGCTATGAGGGCTACAATGTTGATGTGACTGAGCAACAACCTGATGCTGTGGAATCTTCGCAGGACCAGCCGGAGGAGCACCGATTCCTCGGCCGATTATTAAAGCAGTTTCTTCCCAAGGTGTTTCCTCGCAGCGGAGATTTTTTCTCATTAATGAAGATGAGCGAATTGATCGCCGAACGCTATGAGAAGGTTGAACGTCTGGGCCTGGGGAGCTTTGGTGAGGTCTGGAAAGTGCGTGATGTAGCGAGGGAAGGACGTGCTCCCTATTACGTGGCCAAGATTCCCAGAAGTAAGAATCTCAACAGCACATTTCGTAAAGAAGCAGATATTTGCCAGCAGATAGGAGGCCACCCCAATGCGATTAAACTTATCGAGACGGTGGAGCACCGTGGCAAGGTTATTTTAATCCAAGAATTTGCAGAAGGCCGTCCGCTGCTAGAATTAATGTTCGGCTCTTTGGAGGATTCCAAAAAAGAAAGAATCATTCTTCAGTTGGTGGATGTTGTCGCCCACGCCCACAGGAACCGGATTGTGCACCGGGATATTAAACCGGAAAATGTAATCATCGGGCGTGATGGACTTGTCAAACTACTGGATTACGGTGTTGCCAAAGAATTGAAAGACAAGGACATGAGCAGTACCATGGTGGGCTCCAGGCCGTACATGGCTCCTGAGCAAATTATGGGTGAGAGTCAGATCAGTAGTGATGTCTGGTCTCTGGGCGTAATCATTTATATTCTCTATACTGAGATGCTGCCTTTTTATGACGATAATGAAAAGGCCTTGATGGATATTATTCTCAGTCGGGAGCCGGACCCTCCCAGGGAGATTGAACCTGATATCCCCTTAGAACTCGAAGAGATTATTCTGAAATGCCTCAAAAAAGACCCGAAAGAGAGGTTTGCTGATGCTGGAGCCCTCAAAAGGGCCATTCTGGAAACTTTCCCCCAATTCGGCAAGAATACCTAACCCGCACATTTCATAAATTATCTGCTGCGACCGTGGACATGGCCATCCTTCCCGATGTCCTCGGGTGTCGGCTCCTGCGACGTACCGTTCAGGTACGCCTCGCCTTCGATGTTGGATTTCGGGTGTTGGATTTCGGATTTTTAACTACAATTATGATATCAAACTTACCAGTTCAAATTTTGCCATTTATTGTCTGATTCTGACGAACTTTTCAACGGATTTCTAATCCGCAATCCGCATTCCGCATTCCGAAATCGTCCACCCGGTGGCACGCCCATCTCCACGATCTCGTTACGGCAATTCATTAAATATGCGGGCTAAAACAATCACTCCCTTGTTCCTAACTTCATCTAAAGACCATACTGACCTTCCCGGTTAATGTCGCAGTTTTTCCCTGACTTCAAGCAATTACGGGCGGAAGAAAACGAGAGTTATTGAGGAAAAATCTGGCAGGGAAATTGCTACTCTTGACATTGGCATCCGCTGACATTAAATGACAGTCTTACCGGGTGAGGGAATTTCGACCAATTCCCAGTGTGATGCCGGAAGGAGTAAGGGACGATGAAAAGAATGCTAGTAGTGATGCTTACATATATGATGGTATTCGCCTCCGCAGCCTGGGCGCATGATGCAATGTACTTCTACCAGCGTGGCGTTGAGAGCAACCTGGCTAATAGGAAGATTTCTTACTTCACCAAGGCTATCGAATTAAACTCGAACCTGGTTGAGGCCTATGAGAAAAGATCTCTTCTCTACTATTTTCAGCGGCGTTACGATCAGGCCATTTATGACTACAGCAAAGTTATCGAGCTGAAGCCCAACGACGCAGTTTCCTACAGGATGCGAGGTGCGGCTTACTTGAGAAAAGAAGAGTTAAAGCCGGCCATTGAAGATCTGACCCGGGCCATAGAGTTAGACCCAAAAATGGCTCAAGCCTACGGCGATAGGGCAGAGGCCTATCGCCGAGCGGGAATGGCAACAGATGCTGTACGCGACGCCACCAAGGCTATTGATTTGAGGGGAGACGACCGGACGACTGCCATGGCATATGCCACGAGAGCAAAAGCCCACAAGGCGCTGGGACACGAGGAACAATCTGATGCTGATTTAGACAAGTCTTTTCAGTTAGATCCCAGGTATGTGCTGATCCGCTATCTTGCCGGTTCTACCAATCTTGAGGGTGTCCGTCGGATGGGCCTCATGGGTATAATCGCCATTTGTTTTGTGGGGATTTTTCGACTCTCCTTGCGAGCTCCCAGAAAAGGTAAGCATAGTTAGTCCACTAGGATTTCAGGTTTAAGTGTTCCCCGCTGCCGCTTTGCTTCAGACTGGATTTCCGCTTCGCTCCAACAGGTGTCAGATATCACCCTCTATTATCCTTTTTTCCTGACACCTGCACTCTGAATATTGACCACTTGAAACCTGATTATCCACAATGGCCCCTGAGAATTGACTCTTAATCTTTGACCTATAGGAGTTTCAAAGGTCGTATTGGGTGCCAATATCGCACACCATAATGACCACATCCGTATTGCGGTCTTTGAGGTCTTTCACTAAACCCTCCACCACCGCCTTGCTCGAAAATCCTGCCTTGCGAAATACGGCAATGACAGCCGGTACATTGAGGGGAAGCTCAGCCCAGAGCTTTTCCAGGCCGAATTCGGCGGCCAATTCTACAATCTCGTGGATAAGCAGGGTTCCTAGCCCCTTGTCTTGATAATCTGGGGCTACTACCACGCGTATGGTTCCGATGTGATGTTTCCAGCCGAAAGGAATACGGTGCAAAGAGACATCACCCACAATCCTGTTGCCGTCAAGGGCGAGGATTGGGAAAACCTTGCTGTAGTCGATGTTTTCAGTCCAAGATTTGATGATTTCCACATCAGTTACGTCGTGTCGCAGGTACAGTCGTAGTTCTTCGGGAAGTGATTGAAAAAAAGCAATCAGCCCCTCCCGGTCCTCTGCTACCAATGGACGAAGCATTACCACCGTACCGTCCTTGAGCTTGCATTCCTTCTGGTACCTTTTCACAGTGATTCCCCCCCTGCTCTTATGATCCTCTGCACATCATACACCAGCTTCCAGCCTTTGCGCTAGGTAGTCCGGCAAGTGGGCTTCCCGGATCTTGCTTTGGGCCGACTGCACATCGTAAGCGACTGATCTGAAGGAAATGGTTTCCGGCTCGTTTGTAAAAACCAGATAGGATGCCTTCCATTGCTGCTGACGAGGCTGGCCCACGCTGCCTGGGTTGATTATATACATCTGTTCTGCATCCAATACCAGCTGTTCTTCGGGGATTTCAACTTTTGAGACCTTTCCTCGTATATCCCTCTTCCACACGGCACGATGGTGGGTATGACCAAAAAAACCGATCCGCACCCCAGGTGTTTTTTTGCGCATATAGTTGAAAACCTTTTTGGCCTGAAAAAGGTAAAAGACATAGCTCTCTGGATTTTCTGGAGCGCCATGAAAGAGTAGGTAGCGATCCCACAAAACTCTGGTGTGCTCTAAGCTGCTGAGGTACTTCTTATGCCCCTTGGACAGGGTTTTTGATGACCATACTAAGGCTTGATAAGCCAAAATATTAAAACCTTCGGCAAATTTCAGTTCGGTTGCAGCCCGGTCATGATTACCCAAAATGCTAATAATCTTTCTTTTCTGCACCAGATCCACGCATTCCTTAGGATTGGCATTGTAGCCGACTAAATCGCCGAGGTTTACAACCAGGGAAATGTCGTCTTTCTCTATCTCCTCGAGCACGGCCTTCAATGCCTCGAGGTTTGAATGTACGTCGGAGATCATCGCGACTCTCATGGATACTCGATTCTAGGTGCTAGAGTCTGGATAGTAGATAGTGAATGCAAGAGACTCGATGTGGGATATGCCATGTGAGATGAGAGCCAGGCAAGTATCTTGGGTTCTTCGGGCCAAATCTCGCGTCTCAGATAACACATCCATGAATAGCTATTCGACTGCAAGATAATTGCGGACGCTGCCCAATACGATCCGAGGAATATCGTTGCTGCTGTTTACCCCAAATACAGAGATATTCTGGTTTTTCACCGAGGCTTTGATAAAACGCAGGGCGCCGCTCTTTTTACCGACGTGGACTGCGGTCACTCGATTGTCCAAGCGAGAAAACCTGGAGATGGTTTGGTCCAAGTTAGTAATTTGCATATCGGTAATAAGAAAAATATCAGCTTCACTGTCTTCAGCCACGCTGGTGACTTCGTCGAGATCTAGAGCTGTGCCACCGCCGAAATATCGGCACAGCACCTGGTAAATTAGGGAGCGGCTGCGAGTGAATGGTAGATATTCCCTGCCGCCGGCAAGAGCGTCGCTGAAATTGTAAACTGCCACCTGGGCATCATGACGTAGGTAGGAATCTGCCGCGCAGCCTCCTCCTAGCACAGCGTATGATAAATGGGTGCGGGGGTCAATCATACTACCGGAGGAGTCGATCATTATGAGACAGTTGGGCGTCTTTTCCTTTTTACCGTATATTTGTCCCTCCTTTCTTTGCCAGATTTGGGTAATTCCGGGTAGGTATTTACCGAAACTGCACCATGGGTCCAAATCTTGAAAGGGCTGACACACCTCCCAGGGTCTATGGGAGTGTGGGTGGAGGTGTCCTGAGCCCCTCATGTCTTTTTTATGCAGTGGTAGGGCGTAATTTTCAGCCAATTTCATGTAATACAGTCGATTGGCATCCACTGGACTACCCGCACCGTGTCCCATGCCCTCATCTACGTCCTGCTTGACCTCTTCGAGCTGAGTTTGCAGGTCCTCAAAAACATCGGCGAACTGTTCTGGTGACTCTGCCTCCACGGCGAACTCACGCAGGGCTTGGTCTATCTCCTCTGGAGCATATTGTTGGAATCCATGCTTCCCCATGCGAGTATGTTCATCGGAAATGGGGGAGTCGGCTTCCTCGAGGAGCGGACGTATTCCGCGGATGAATCGGCTCAGGCTCACCATCCATCGACGCTTGTCAAGATAAGGAATCGTTGCCAACCGACTTACTGTTTCGTCATCGCCTGGGCAACCTAGGTCTACTCCCCAGATCCTTTGATAGAGAGAACAAATTATTTTTTCAAACCCTTTACGGGCACCACTTTTGTAGAGGAGGGGCAAAGAGCTCTGCCTCTCTTTAACCGCATGAGTGTCGGCCACTATGTCCATGAATAAATCCGTGGCCCTGCGGGCTAGGTCTCCCTCATTAAGAATTTCTTTGGCACGGGCATAAAACCTCAGATGGGTGGATAGGTCCCAGGGACAACAAGTGTAATGGCTAATACCGTGGTCGAGTAAAGCCTCTAGAACGGTTGCCGCCGGGAGCATACGTGACATAGTGTTTACATATTCAAGGTTGAGGATGATCTGTTTGTTGCGCATCTCCATGGCCACGGGCGATGGATTGCTTTCGAATCGGGGCGTGGGGATTTCTGGAAAGAGATGTCTGCGACGGACCTCAGGCCAGAGGCGTTCAAGCAGCTCTTGCAAGTCTTCCGTCTGTTTCTCCATTTTTTCTTACTCTTTCAAAAGGGCCATCCCACTGGGCCTCCCGAGTACTAGCACAGTACGTCCCCTGCCACCGGTTCACCACCCTGATAAACGCGGCCAGCGGTCATGCGCCCCAGCCCCCGGATGCGGCTGCCAACCCAGATTTCTCCGCCTTGCATCCACTCACCAGTATTGCGGCCGCAATGCTGGTTAATGGTGATCTTGCCGTCTGTCATGCCCGCACCGGTCCAATCTCCTGTAGAGCCGGTTATGATGATTTCGCCGCCTTGCAGGGCTGAGCCGGTGAAGTTGCCCGCATCACCCTCGATACGAAGAGACTTCCCATAGGGCAGCCGATAGCCGAGAAAATGTAAAGTTCTTTGCATATCTCCCAATCGAAGCACGATCTGTTCATCGGAGGTGTGATTACACAAAGCAGCAACATATATTCCTGCTGGCCCGGAAATGAGATAAGGAATGTCAGCCCCGTTGTCCAACACGTAACAGAAATCCTCAATGCTGTGGGCGTCGTAGTCTATATCCTTAATTACTTCACTGGCCGTCTTGTATGCTTCGATCACTCTATTGTGTTCCACAAACCAAACAAGGCTTTTGAGTTCCTGTTCCACTAACTTTCCATAGCCACTCGCAAGTTCTCTGATGACCTGATCGTGTGCAGCCGCCAATTGGTCCAAAGGCAGGCCCCTTGCTTTTGAAAGAAAATCTTTGAAGTCTTCAAATGGATTAAACACTTATCACTCCAGATTCAGGTCTTTACGGATCTCTGCATAGAGGGGATGGTCACCGGCCACGGGTTCCAGAGACTCTCCCTGGAAGATACGATAGCCGGTGGCCAGGGCCGCTTTTACGTGTTCAGCCTGCTCGCTGTATCGCTGGAAGACCTCATTGATTGCCTGTCGAGCCAGATGAATTTGCAGAGGGTCATTGCGGCGGTCTTTCTCCAACAGAGACAGGTGTGCATCTGTCCATTGAGATCTATGGGCCAGGCAGTAAGGGCTGACGGCACGCATTTGTTCTATTCCCACCGAGGAGGTATCAGTAAACCAGGCTAGGGCTTTAGCGTAGTTTACCAGGGATACGGGTAAGCGGTTGGAGGCGCAGTTGCGCAGCCGGTGGCAGAGATAGCCTGTGTAGTGGCAGCCCTCTTCACACACTTCGTTTGAACGTTTTTGTCCGTGACGATCGCAGAAAGAGAGCTCGGCAAGAAGCATCCTGGTAAAGGCATTGGCGTCCTGGTCCAATTCCATGGCAGAAATTTGCTTTCGAACCTCTTTCCTGCTGGAACGATCCAGGGTGTCAAGTTGCAAGGACCCCTTGAGGAAATCAGCAAATTCTTTAGAAATGGCGGTTATGTGGGACTCTATTTCCTTGGTTGCTTGCCGCTTTCTTAGACCATCTTGAAGCTTCCATTCCAGCTCCGGATGACGCAGTAGTCCCTCCTTGTCCTGTTTTTGGCTGATCATAAAGGCATAACTTGGACCGGGATATCTCGATTCAACCAAAACATCAAAGCGATCCAACAAAGGTGCAATGATGGTGTTGGTTCCCTGATCCTGGTAATTGGCGGTGGCAAACAGACAGTACTCAGTGTTGAGAAACAGCTCGTTTAGATATTCCCAGTTTCCCCGATCAACCCCATCGAGGATCATACTCTGCTTGGTTTCAGGCAGCCGGTTAATTTCGTCCACAATTTTGACTGGAAGCTGGACAAAGTAAGACCAGACCACTTCTTCGTGTCCTTTATTCAGTTTACCAAGATCCGGTCTGCCGATTATCTTCTCTTCAGTTTGCTCTGGATGTCCGGAGACCTCGCTAGCCCAAACGGTGCCTACGGGAAGTTGATACACCAGGGAGCTGACGTATTCCGCGGCAGTAGTTTTGCCGAGGCCAGGTTCTCCCATAATCAGGGCCTTGCTGCCAGTCAGAGCAGTGATCAGAGTGAAGAGCAAGGTGGAATTAAATTGCTCTCCCCCAATCTGAATATCCGGACGGGTGAAATAAAGGTGGGATTGGATAAAGTCGTAAAGTTGCCTTACCGTGTGCCGATATGTTCCATTTTCCATGGCTGAGCTCTCCTTGATCCTTCCTACTATATCCTCTCCCTTGGTTGAAGTAAACAATTAGGCAAAGAGCACAGAGCATGGAGCACGGGGCATGGGGCATAGGGTTAGAGGTCAGAAGACAGACGACAGAGGACAGACGTCAGTGTCGTTATCAGTAATTCGTTATTTGTTATACGGATGATCTGTTTCTAAGAGCTGGCGCGAA
>JAJDNB010000138.1 GCA_022340905.1 Deltaproteobacteria bacterium
AGCGAAGTCTTGGAGGCCATGCGCCAAGTGCCCCGTCACCTCTTTGTCCCCTGGGCACTAAAACGCTTGGCCTATGAGGATCACCCTCTTCCCATAGGCCACGGGCAGACTATCTCCCAACCTTATATTGTCGCCCTCATGACAGAAGCTCTGCAACTGAAAAAGCATTCGAAGGTGTTGGAAATTGGTACGGGTAGCGGCTACCAGGCAGCGGTGCTCTCAGAGCTTACCCCACAGGTTTTTACCATGGAAATCATCACCCCTTTGGCTAGCGAAGCCAGAGAAAGGCTTCAAAAGCTTGGCTACCACACGGTGGAGGTGAGAGCTGGTGACGGCTATTTCGGTTGGCCTGAAGAGGCTCCATTCGATGGGATCATCGTCACCTGTGCAGCCGGACACATTCCGCCTCCCCTGATAGCCCAACTCCGCCAAGGAGGACGCATGGTGATCCCAGTGGGAGGTGTCTATCAGGTCCAACGGCTCATGGTGGTTACAAAGGACCAGGATGGAAAGGTTCGCACCCAAGAACTCCTCCCGGTCCGTTTCGTCCCAATGACCGGTGCCATTCAACAGCAAGGCTGAGTCAGCGGGTGGGCGGAAATGCTAACCACAAAGTACACAAAGTAATTCAATATAATCAGTAATTGTTTACCTTTGTGTTCTTGGTGCCCTTTGTGGTCCGTCTTTTTGGAGTAATAGCATGCCAATGAGCCGTGCAGATGTTTTGGAAAAGCCCAGCCTGCGAGAATTGCTGGCTGTAGCGGTTATTTCCGCTTCAGTATTGGGCCTGCAAATGGCCCTCATGAGAACCCTTTCCATCTCTCGTTGGCATCACTTTGCTTACCTTGTGGTGGGCCTGGCTCTTCTGGGTTTCGGAGCCAGCGGTACCTGGCTGGGTTTATTCTCCCACCGTCTGATCCCTCGCTTTCTTCCTTGGTGCCGTGGCCTCACCTTAGGACTTGCAATCAGCGTTAACCTCTGTTTTCGCCTGGCCGAGATGCTCCCCCTCAACATACAGTATGTCCTGTTCAGTGGAGAGCAAATTTTTTATCTTTTTTGTTACCAGGTCTTGATTTTTGTCCCCTTCCTTTTTGCCGGTGTTCTCATAGGTCTTTGCCTCATTCGCTTTTCTTCCTCGGTTCACCAGGTCTACGGAGCCAACCTGTTAGGCAGCGGTGCCGGACCCGCCATCGCCTTAGGATTAATGACCTGGTTGTCTCCGGCAAGAATCGTTCAGGCGACGGGACTTCTCATTTGGGCCACTGTCTTCCTCTGGAGAGTGGAGACAAGAGACAAAGCTCTATGGAGACATCTGGCTATCCCTCTGCTTGTTGGTCTGTTCCTAACTCTGGATCTTGCTGCCTTATCAATGCCGTTGCGAATAGACCCTCATAAAATGCTGGCAGAAATGCGGCGATGGGAGAAGCAGGGGGATGCGCAACACCTCGTTACCCGTCAGGGACCCCGTGCGAGGCTGGATGTGTTCAGTTCGCCTCGCCTTCACTACACCCTCTTTGCCGGACTCACGGCCGTTGTCCCTCCCCCGCCTCAGTCGCTCTTGCTAGTTGATGGCGATACCGCCGGCCCTATTTTCCGGATTGACGTCCAAACCGAAGCCGCTATTCTCGATCATACGCCCATGTCAGTAGCCTACCGCCTTTCGCCCAGGCCTAAGGTTTTGCTCTTGGGCGAAACCAGCGGGGTAAACGTTTGGCTAGCTAGGCGCTTTGGTGCGACCGAGATCACCGTGGTCTTGGAAAATCCTCAGTTACTTGAGCTTTTCCGCGGCCCTCTCATAGACCGCGGAGGAAGGGTCTTTGAAGGCCGCGACCTGAGGGTCCAGGTGGCATCGCCCCGGCATTATCTCGAGTACTCCCACGAGCATTTTGACATTATCCAGGTGGCAAGTGCGGAGTCCATGGCGGCCGGGGTTAGTAGTCTTCTCTCGCTACACGAAAACTATCTGTTGACCGTCGAGGGAATGGCGCGCTGTCTAGAGCACCTTACTCCAAGGGGTCTCATAACCACAACCAGAGGTCTACAGTCCCCACCGAGGGATAACATCAAGATACTCGCTACACTGGTGAAGGCTTTTGAACAAATCGGAATCCGAAAAGCGGCTAATCACCTTTGCCAACTGCGAAACCATCTGGCTGGCTGCACCCTGGCTGCCCGCCAGCCTTTTCATTTGAAGCAAACTCAAGATATCCTCAGAATCGGCGATCAGCTTTGGCTAGACATCGACACCCTGCCGGGATTCGACCCTAGTAGCCGAAAACCCTTTAACCAACTGATAGGACCTGAAGGAACAAAGGGCTCCTTCTTCGAGCTTGCAGCTGCCAGAATCTTTTCTGCTGACCGAGAAAAATTCTTTAAAGATTGGGCCTACAATGTACGTCCCGCCACCGATGACCGGCCTTACTTTTTTGATTTTTTCCGTTGGCGCTCCTTACCCAAATTCATTGAGAGTCACGGCCATTACTGGTTTCAGCGTCTCGATCTCGGGTACATGATATTGGTCATCTCTTTGGCGCAGATAGTGGCTGCAGCCATACTTTTGCTCCTTCTTCCGCTTTTTGTTTGGGCCCGAAAGCGAACCACAGCCTCTCCTCTTACTTTGTTTTACTTCCTCCTCCTAGGCTTTGCTTACCTGGCCTTGGAAATGAGCCTCATGCAGCGCTTTACCTTGCTTATGGGCGATCCTCTACTTGCGGCCGGGGCAGTATTGAGCGGTTTTCTCTTCTTCTCGGGCTGTGGCAGCCTCTGCAGTATTCGCTGGGTTCACTCACCCCTAAAGGCCATAGCCGTCTCAGGGCTTGCCATTACTCTCATTGCCCCTCTTGTCCTCTTTCTGAGCCAGTCGCTTCTTGGATTCGTCGCCACTTGGCACACCGCGGGTCGATTTGTTTTTAGCCTCTCCCTCCTTGCTCCGTTGGCCTTTCTCATGGGCTGGCCCTTTCCGGCGGGCATGAGTCTCCTGGAAGAGTCGTCACCAGCCCTGCTTGCCTGGGCCTGGGGATTCAATGGCTTCGCCTCCGTGGCCGCCGCGCCCTTGACGGTTTTGTTGGCTATGTCTTTTGGCTTTAGGCTGGTTTTGACTCTAGCTATAATGGCTTATCTATTTGCAGTAGTCTCGGGTCTGAGGCTATGGCGGACTGTGGGTTGATTGAGAAGGGCAGAGCGCTGAGTATGAGGGGCTAGAAGTCAGGAGACAGAGGTCGGAGGTTCAGAGATCAGAGGTCAGAAAAATCGTCCTTTTTTACTCTATGCCCTATGCTCTGTGCTCTATGCTCCTCCGACTGACTAAACCTCTATAATCGTCACCTCTATGATATCTCCATAGCCCTTCAGTGCCTTAAGGACCTTACCGCTTAGGGGATTGTCCACCGTGACCAGACAGATGGCCGTTCCTTTGCTGCGGATGCGGCTCAAATGCATGTCGGCAATGTTGACCTGATGTTTAGCCAGGGTAGTGCCAATAAAGCCGATGACACCGGGTCGGTCATAATTGCTTATTAGTATCATTCGGCCTTCCAGGGGCGCTTCCATCCGATAGGCATCAATGCCCACAATTCTGCATTCAGGGGTCGGGAAAACCGTTCCGGCAACTTGTGATTGTCCCTTATCTGTGACCACAGCCAGGGTAATCAACCCGGTGTAGCCTCGGGCTTCAAAAGTTGTGGTCACTTCTACTGGTATTCCCCGACTTCGCATGAGCACCGGCGCATTTACCAGGTTAACCTCTTCCCCCAAGCCCCTTTCAAGAAAACCCATCTGGGCAGCGTTGGTTACCGGAGCCAACTCTAATTCACGCAAATCACCTCCATAACTCACCTTCAGGCGACGCACGTTTCCTTGAAAGTACATGGAGAGGAATCGACCCAGCCTTTCTGCCAGCAGCATGTAAGGTTGCAGCTGCTCAATCATCTTGGGGCTCATAGAAGGCATATTAACTGCGTTCCTGATCAAGCCGTTGTTGAGGTAATCCACCATCTGCTCAGCTATAGCTGTAGCCACATTCATCTGTGCCTGCTCACTGGAAGCACCCAGATGCGGTGTAGCGATGACTTGGGGCAGATTTAAAAGAGGACTCTCCATCGGCGGTTCTTGCGAAAAGACATCTAAGGCTGCACCTGCCACCTTTTTCCTTTTTATAGCTTCGTAAAGAGCCGATTCGTCAATTATTCCACCTCTGGCGCAGTTGATGATCCGCACCCCCCGTTTCATCGTTTTAAAGGCAGCCTCATTAAGCAGTCCCTCGGTCTCCTTAGTGAATGGTGTATGAATGGTGATAAAATCAGATTTGCGAAAGAGTTTGTGAGGGGAAACCAACTCCACCCCGAGTTTGGCGGCCGCATCCTCGGAAACATAAGGATCATATGCCAGCACCCTCATTTTCATGCCCAGGGACCTATTGGCCACAATGGAGCCAATACGCCCCAAGCCGATTATACCCAGGGTTTGATTGTAGAGCTCGGTGCCGACGAATTTCTTCTTCTCCCACTTACCAGCCCTCACAGACTCGTCGGCCCGGGGGATATGCCTTGCTAGCGCCATCATCAAGGCCATGGCATGTTCGGCTGCAGCCACAGCGTTAGCTCCGGGGGTGTTCATCACCAGTACGCCTTTTTCCGTGGCTGCCTCAATGTCTATATTGTCCACTCCAATACCAGCTCGACCAATCACCCGTAGCCGGGATGCTTTTTTCAAAACCTTACCATCAATCTTTGTGCGACTGCGCACCACGATCCCTTCACATTCAGAAATCAAGTCCACTAACTCCTTGGGCTCAATTTTTTCGCGCACCAAAACTTCGATATTTTTCGCTTTTTGAAAGATCTTTACTCCCTGCCGCTGCAGACCATCACAAATGAGAACCCGCATACAAGTTTCCTCCTCACCCTGCTGGCATTATATTCAACCGTAAATCCGAGTTAGCAAAATCAGACCATCTGCCGCCGCCAAACCCTAAAAAAAAGCGTCGCTCCTGGGTTGCGCTCATGTTAGGGCCATCATTTCCTGATGGCAAGCGAATAATGCACAACAAAATCCCAAATTCCAAGCGCCAGTTTTAGGATTTAGGTGTGAGGTGTCAGGTTTCAGGTGTCAGGAAAGATGAACAGAAAAGCTGAAACCTTACATATTTATGACGTAAAATTACTGTGACTGCACAATTCATCCTGATAAAATCTGAACATCTGTGCTAGAATTCGTGGTCGTAGTAAGCAATTCATGAAACATCCGGGCTAAATCAGGGAGGTTGAAGATGGCAGCGCTATTTGAGGAGGGAAGAACCTACACTTTCTTTTTCACCCGCGGCGGCGAAGATTTTAGCATAACCGGCGAGGTTCTCTTATATGACGCTCCCCTCGTCAAAATTGAAACCGAGGGTTTGGTTCGGATTATCAACTGCTCGTCATCATACTTCGTTGAGGCCGTTGCCCGCAGAGAAGAAGAAGATACGGAAAAATCATCTCCAGCTGAATAAGAATCGGAAAGCCCAAGCAATTCTGAAATCCAAACCTAGAGCTGCCGGCAATCCGGAGAACTGCTCTTGCAAATAGATCCCTAGCACTTGCAAGGTGGCGAAAAGATAGGCGCCAAGCGCGCCTCACAAGGGATGCCAGCGCCCAAAACTAACTATTGCCAAGGCTACCAGCCAGCGCCCTCGGCACCCTGCGGACGCCCCCATCCAGGTTTCACTGCCAGTGAAAAAGCTCCCCCTCTGTGGACAGGGGTGACATTATTCGAGATAATAATGCCCAAGTCCTGGCTAGAGGAGGACCTAACCAAATGATCTTCATCGGCGGCGTCGGGCCGAGAAGAAAAAAACTGGAAAATCATCCTCGTATCTGCTCAGGCTGTGGCCTAAGTCAAGCCTATCTCGTACGCGTGGATGATTATCTGTCTCTCTTTTTCATCCCCATTTGGAGAATTCGTAAGGGTCAACCATTTATCGAATGTGAACGGTGCGGACTTATCACTGACGAAAGCGGCCAGGTCTATGCCGCGGGTACCAATCTTCGAGCTATAAATTGTCACCGGTGCGGTGAGACCCTCAAGAAACATTTTCGCTACTGTCCCCACTGCGGTGCAAAACTTTAGCCCGAATGTTTGATGAATTGATGTCGCGAGACCGCAAAGATGGGCTTACCACCGGGCAACCACAGGGTGTTGGACCTGAGGCGTACCTGAACGGTACGTTGCAAGGTTCGACACCCGAGGACGCCCGGAAGGACGCCCATATCCTCGGGCGTAGCAGTTGATTCGTCAGACATTCGGGCTACAAACAAAAAAAGCCACCGCACAAATGGCGGTGGCCGGAACTCTTGCCTGGTTATCTTGAACAGCTTCAACTTGAAGCCATCAGCACTCGTAAGGCTCCAAATTCTCAGCTATCTCCTCACAACACCTCTCATCCTGTACACAAAGTAAACGTTCATCATCGGCAATGACCATACACATACAGTTTTCTTCCATCGTCCTCGCCCCCTTTCTTGGGTCTGCGGAAGATTCCGTTCCCAGTGTAACTAATATAAATCGGATTCAAGCCGACGCAAGGGCTACCCCCCGTCATTTGTAGTCAATTGCCTTCGGCGTCATTCGGGCTAACGCCCGTCATTAAGTTATTTCAGTAGCAAAATCGAGTATAAATGACAGCGTAGCGCAGTGACGGCCACATTAGTGGCCAAGTGACGATGAGTGACCGCAAAGCCGAATCGCGTTTCACACTATTCGACGTTGCGACTGGAAGACCTCCACTTTTTGTACACTCGCCAGTAGATTGCTACCGTTAAAACAAATAAACCTATTCCGAGGAAATACTGATCGTGCATTGACATATCTGGATAAATAATTGATCCCAGGTAATGTTCAATAAACCCTCCCCGATAAGCAGATTCTCCTGCCCGCAGTCTCAGTGACTGCTCCAGGGGAGTCAATGGGCACAAGGTCCCTGGCTTGAACTCCAAGAAAAGCGCCCACAACACCGCCGGCAGATGCAAGAGAGCAAATCGCTGCCAGCGCAACGCAAAAATCCCTCCAAAAACAACCATGAGAATAAAGCCGAAGTGAAGCACCATCACCAAATCGGCAAGGAAACCATACATACACTATCCAAGAGGGAAATGTTAGCTTGGGTATTTGATCAATTGCTGTCCCGAGACCACGCCAGGGCGTGCATTGATGGAGTGTCCTGGCTCAAGGTGGGTATAATCAAATCACATATAATTCCGAGATGCAATGGAGTGGTGAGTTAATGGTGGTGAGCTGTTATTTGCCTCGTACGCCTAATAAATTGCTCAGAGACATTGTGGTGTCTCGAAGCCGCTCAGCCATAACTAGGGCCAAGTTATAGATAAACTTATATGCTATTTTGCTGTCAGTCTCTGTTAGCTGGTGAAAATCGTCCCAACCGATCTGAATTGTCTCTACCTCGTCGATGGCCACTACCCAGGTTGATCGTCTGGCGCCATCAATAAATCCCAGTTCCCCGAAAACCTCGCCGGGAACAATCTTACTGATAGTTCCAGCGTCGTCTCGAGCTGAAGGGCCGCCAAGATTGATTTGCGCCCTGCCGGACTTTATGAAATAGAGGTCTCGTCCGCGAGCGTCTTCGGCTACAATGACCTCACCAGCATTAAAGCAAGCCGGTTTGCAGATTTTGGCGAGTTCCTCAACCTCCGAGGTGTCAAAACCTTTACAAACCACCGAATTGACCAAAAAGTCAGCCACTTCCTCCATGGCCACTCTCCTCTTACCCTTCTTCCAGTAAAATCCCTCACCTTTTCAATCAGTTATCTCGTATGCACACCTCGTACCAAATTCGAGGAATACAGGGGCAAAGAGGCAAAAATTGATGAGCTTAGCGGAGGACGGTAGTAGAAAGGAATTCTAAATCATCTTCCGTCATGTCTTTAAGACGGACACCCAAGCCATACGAAACCGCATTGTTTTCGCTGGGCTCGATCTCAAATCGAATTGTCTCCCCAGTGGCGAATACAGCGTACTGGTACTCTGGTATCTCTATACTCAAACTGAGGTTTTGATTCATGTTGGGGAGCTCTTCCAAACGGATGTACGCACCCCCAAGACTCATGTTTATCATGGTGCCCTGAATTAAAAGCTGAGGGGCAGATATGTTGACTGGCCATGCCACCTCAACCCTGGAGTACTCCCGTTTCTCTCTGAACATCATGTTATGGATCCTTAATTCTTCCTTTTGAAGAATTTGACAAAATTGTTTACCCAATTCAGTTAGTAGCTTGACGAGTATGTTGATAAGATCTGAAGAAAATATCACTATATTCTTGGGGATGATACTTTGTTTACTGATGAACTACCAGAAAGAAATCACTGCAGATCTTCCAATCATGTATCATTCTGGAATAAATCACCAATATCTTTCAACAGTGGAATTATGCGCTCGTCTATATAAAGTAAAATGATATAAAAGGAGAGGATCGCGTATATCCAGTGGGGGAAGATATCATGGTCTTGAAAGAGATGGAATTCTCCAATGAACAGCATGACGCCTAAAATACATATGACAATTTTGAATCCTTCAGTCATCAGCTTAACTTTGAGGATACCAATAAAATTCCCTAAATTTGATTGCTAACAGCGAACTACGGGTAGTATATCCGCCGCGATTAAGCCCAGTGCTGCTCTCAGAGATTGGTGCAAAAAAAAGGCCAAAATCTTCAAAACCTACTCACCTCTTCACTAAAAAGTCATGGTCGCGCGAAGTTCATAACATATTGTTTTTATGAATATATATCGAACGAAAGGGACCGTCGACTAGGGCCTTGACAAGGCCGTGGGATGAGCTTAATTTTTTGTTTGGGAAGAAGTTTTCAACAAGTCCAGACCATATATAGACACTGTTTCTCAGTGTATGTGGCCGCAGGGTTGGTGATTGTCTGAGTTCTTTAGAGAAAAGGTTCGCCGCTGAAAATTACCTCAGTGGGCATTACGATCGCCCTCCAAAAACAAAAGCCACCCATCGGTGACTCTATTGTCCATGGTGCCGAAGGGGAGATTGTCTAGAGTGACCATAACTAGTTGTTATTATTACAAGTAGTGTTCTTGTGGGTGCCAAAATTTTGCTACGTTTTGCACCCTATATGCACCCATTTTCCACGTTTTGCAAAGGTGGGGAAAAAGGGGTACCCCCCAACCCTACCCCTTTTGACCCAATCCTAACATCCATATTCAAAAATAAGGAGGCTCCACTATTACTTTGGAGCCTCATTTTTGATGTCTAGGTACCATTTCAGACGGCAGGTAACCTCACGAGAAATTTTTAGGAAGCATTTTATTTAGGTAATGCCCTTCAGAAGTACTATAGCGATGAGCCTGTTAGCGGATTAAACACTAGATAGTGTGGCCTTCTCTTAGAGGCAGAAGTGTGGATTAAAGTATGTAATGTTCACTTAGCCCAAAACAATTCAAAGGAAGGTTATGGTCCTCGGCAGAGCCTTTTTAGCCACCGTGCTCTCGAAGGTACTGGTCCGCGTATTCAATGAGATGCGAAAAGTCACTGCGAGACGACTCCGGCTCGCACCAGTCGCAATGAGCAAAAAACTCGCCAAGCCACGGCGGGAAGTCAAACAGTTCCTCGATTGGGGTGATCACGCGGCAGAACTCGTATGGCCTGATCTCTCCGGCAACCAGGCGCGAGCAGAGCTGCTCGAAGGCCTTCCGAGCGTATGCCTCCGCCTCGGGCGACGAAGGATCGAATCTAGGGTGGGCACGTTGAACCGCCGCCCAAAGAAGAGATCCCGCAGATTCGCAGAGTCTGGGTGGCGAGGTGGGCAGGGAGGCCAATTCGACGATGTTTGGATCGGCAGACAGGGTCGCGTCGGACTCGAGGACGCTGACGGCCCAGCAAACCAGATCCGAGTCCGAAACCATGAACAGTCCATGCTCGATAAGGCGTTTCTCCAACTCCGAGAGCATCTCAACGCTGCCTAACGGTCGAGCTCATCAGTCGAACCAGCCGTGGCGTTGTTTCTCGCCGAAGTAAAAAATTTATAAGTCAAAGATAAAACAGACGCGAGAACGCAAGGAACCAAGAAATTTCGATACACTGTAATTGCACCTGCAAGAAATGTAACCAGGTTGGCTGGTGCTTGACTGATAGTGGGATTAATCAGGATCTTAAAAACTAACCCCACAAGAAAGGCGGTGAAAGCCAGAACAGCGGTAAATCTAAAGGAATTTCCTTTTGTCAGCTTCAACGCTCTCCGGACCGACGCCCCCTCATCAATGGCAATTGATGGGAAGATGAGCGCCAAGCGGAAAATTTGCCCGAAAACAATCACCATGACTATCAGGGGCACAATAGCTGCATAACCACCTCCGGAACGAGAGCCAGCCGCATTTGCTGCCAATGCCGCATTCACCCCTCTCATCATCTCTAAGATCACAGTTATTATCATCAGGCTAACAGTAACAGCAAGGAAGATAAGAAGAAACTTTCCCTCCCGCCGCCCAAAACTTAACCCACTGTGTTTGACTACAGAATCAGGACCTATTAGCACTAGTCGGTGCCACGCCACGATGAAAGGCACGGTGAGTGCTGTTAACAGCAACCAAACCAACAGATACCAACCTTCGCCGGCAAGTCCCTGGTCTACGACTATATGCGCAACGACAAAGGCGGCGTAGCTAATGGCCATGGGCAGCGCCGAAATACGCCAGAAAGCTTTTTGGTTTCTAAGAATCAAAGTGTAGGTTTCATTGGTCGTCTTCCAGACCCGAAGCTTTTGCTCCATGCTTTTCTCCTGGTTTGATTAAATTAAAGCTACTTGTCAGCCCTCACAATTCGTGTGAAAGCTTCTATGCTTTCCCTATGCCGGGGCTCTTCTTCTCAGCCGTGCACATTAGAGTGGGTACCATGGTGGACATAAGCATATGTCATCAAAATACCCTTTTGCCAGGAGGGACTTGATAATGGTCTTTAAGAAAGCTTAAAACCCGCAAAACATAGAGTCAATACGAAAAACCACTATTCTAGTAGGATTTTTCAACAGGTAGGCAATAGGAGGAGCAACGAAAATGGGGATTACATCCCTTATAATTCACACTTTCACTCTGGCTACTATGAGACTACATCTTGGGACAAGGCAAAAGGGGCGTGAGTGTGGATTAAAGTATGTAATCTACAGTTAGGCCAAAAAACGCCAGCTTTATCCAGCTTAAGCGTATTGCAGCCGGGCGCGCCCCGTTTGTTAGGCCGCAGAACGCAATCTGAACATGTAGATCGCCCAACCAAGCGTGTCGCGCCCCCAACGCAGGTATGCCGCCCTCGCCTTGCTCACGCGCTCAACCACCTCCGCCAAGTCCGGATCATCTGGATGGGTGCGAGCGTACTCGGCTGTCG
>JAJDNB010000156.1 GCA_022340905.1 Deltaproteobacteria bacterium
ACGCTGACGCATCCATAAAGGAGAGGGCTTGATCTTGATATTTCTCACTATACGGGCTGCATAGCGGGGGCAGAGATCGGCGTCCTCGATTGTTACGGAGGATAAGGACTCCACCGGCGGTCCGGTCTCCGTTAAATTTACCGCTGGTGGAGACAAATTCTCTCCGCAAAGAGCAGCCACCTCACGGGCAATGCCGATCACGCTGAGACAGTCACCCCGATTAGGCGTTACCCCGATATGGTAGATAAGGTCGGTAAGTTCAAGCGCCTCAGCTAGGGGTGTGCCGAGATGCAAGCTGGAATCTAATACCATAATCCCGCTCGCATCTTCTCCCAAGCCCAGCTCCCTTTCAGAGCAGATCATACCCTGGGAGAGCACACCGTGAATTTCAGCTGCGTGGACCTTATTGCCGTCAACCAGAGATGCTCCCTCCAGAGCAAGAGGCACAATCTGTCCCTCTGCTGCATTTGGAGCTCCACAGACCACCTTGAGAACATTGTCGGGGATTTGTACTTTGCACACCTGGAGGTGCTCAGCATAGGGATGTTTTTCCATTTCCTGGATGAGGCCCACTACAATCCCGTCCAGGCCGAGCTGAAAAGATTCAATGGCTTCAACTTCCAAGCCCGCCATGGTGAGTCGATGGGCAATGTCATCGGGTGAAGCATTACAGTCCACCATAGACTGAAGCCATTTGAAGCTAATCTGCATTAGGTCATCCTCAAGGATATATTGTTAAGAGACCAATACCGATCTTTCCGTCATTAAGGTTTCAGTGTTCGGGTTTTAGTGTTCCCCGCTGCCGCTTCGCTTCAGACGGGATTTCCGCTTCGCTCCAACAGGTTTCGGCATCGATACTTTTCTTTATCCTGACACCTGACACCCGACACCTGAAACCCTAAAGCCTGAAACCAGACACCTAGAGATTTGGCGCTCGAAATTAAAGAATTTGCGGTGCTCTAGAACTCCAACCGTAGAGTCCTAGCGCGAGACACTAAAATTGTTCCAGGAACCGCAGGTCGTTATCGAAAAACAAGCGGAGGTCGTTTATCCCATACTTGAGCATGGCAATACGCTCGATGCCCATGCCGAAAGCATATCCTGTAACCTCTTCCGGTTCATAGCCCACCATTTTGAAAACTTCTGGATCTACCATGCCCGAGCCAAGAATTTCTAGCCAACCCGTTGCAGAACACACCCGACAGCCCTCACCACGACAGATGACGCATTGAATATCCACTTCCGCACTGGGCTCGGTGAAAGGAAAAAAGCTGGGACGGAAGCGCAAATCCACCTCCGGTCCAAACATCTGATGAACGAAAGTGGTGAGCACCCCTTTCAGATCGCCGAAAGAGACGTCCTTGTCCACCACAAGGCCCTCAACCTGATGGAACATGGGGGTGTGAGTCATGTCGGAATCACATCGGTATGCTTTACCCGGTGCAATTATCCTCACAGGTGGAGGCTGCTTTTCCATGACTCGGACCTGAATGGGAGATGTGTGAGTGCGGAGCACTATGCTGTCCGTGACATAGAAGGTATCTTGCATGTCCCGGGCAGGGTGGTCTTTGGGAATATTGAGCGCCTCGAAATTATAATAATCCAATTCCACATCAGGCCCTTCGACGACCTCAAATCCCAGACGCAGGAAGATCTCGGTGATTTCCATGCTGACTCTGGTTATGGGATGGAGATGACCAAGCTGGGGTACTCTGCCGGGTAAAGAAACATCCAAGACATGCTCTCGTCTCGGGACCTCGGCGGTCTGTGACTTCACCTCTTCAAAAGTACTTTCGAGGCGAGAGCGAGCCTCGTTCAAGAGCTTTCCTAAGGCAGGTCGCTCTTCGGCAGGGCTGTTCCTGAGCTGTTTAAAAAGATCCGCAACCTTCCCCTTCCGCCCCAACACCTCGATTCTCAACCTCTCCAGTTCTTGCGCGTCTTCCAGGCTAGCCAACCGGTCGAGGGTTTCTTGGAGGAGGGTATTGATTGCTTGTTTCATTGTTCCGGGAGGTGAAGATCTAGACACCGCGGCGCGCTAACTCCACAATCTGGGCGAAGCCGTGGGGATCGTTCAGGGCGAGATCGGCCAACACTTTTCGGTCGAGGTCGATTCCGGCTTTCTGCAGACCATCCATGAACTTGCTGTAAGACAGGCCGTGCATTCGGCTGGCCGCATTGATTCGGGTGATCCAAAGAGAGCGAAATTGACGCTTGCGCACGCGGCGATCGCGGTAAGCATACTGGAGCGCCCTCTCCAAATTATTGCGAGCTGCGCGCAGTGCTTTGCCTCGCGCTCCGCGATACCCCTTAGCCTGTTTCAGTATCTTCTTGCGTCGTCTTCTGGAAGCGACCGCGTGAGTGACTCTAGCCATGGGTTACCTCTATATGTATTTCGAGCTATCTTTTATCAGAAAAGGTCGTGCACAGATGCAGAGCTCTAAAGATTTCGGATTGCGGATTTCGGATTGAAAACACTAAGACCAGCATGGGAAAAATTAGAATTCCCCAATCCGCAATCGATTTACTCCGTTAATCCATCACTCCAATCCTACGCGTACGGAAGCAATCGTCTAATTCCGCGCATATTTGTGGAATCAACAAGTCCCGCGCTGCGCAGATTTCTCTTTCTCTTGGGCGACTTTTTGGAAAGGAGATGACTCTTATAAGCCTTGTATCGGCGCACTTTCCCGGTCCCTGTTACCTTAAAGCGCTTAGCAGCAGCACGGTTGGTCTTGATTTTAGGCATAATTACTCCCGCAAGCTCTTATTCATTTAAGCGAAACAAATAAAATATTCTGTAGCCCATTATTTGTCAAGCTGTTTTTAGAGCAGAAAAAGAGGGAAACTACCCACATTGCAGATTGTAGATTTTTGATTGCACACTGGAAAACGAATAGTATGAATAGGAAGGATAAATCTGCAATGAGAACGTTGCCCAGGTGTCAACCACCTTAGCTAGTTGGCGCACATTTCCTCCTCCGCCAGAACAGCAAGTTGACAATCTTTGGCCTTACAAAGCAAGGGAAGACCTATTGCCGAGGAGCTAGGATCATGGACATGTTTCTTCCCTCGAGTTTCGGCGCTTGTTCAACAACCCCTTCTTCCTCAATATCTGCAATGATACGCTCGAGGACCTTCAATCCTAACTGGGAATGGGCGATCTCCCGTCCGCGGAACATTATGGTTACTTTCGCTTTGTTTTTCTCGTTGAGAAAACGTTTGATGTGACGCAGTTTAAATTGATAGTCGTGCTCTTCTGTTTTGGGACGGATTTTGACTTCTTTCACCTGAATGGTGGTCTGCTTCTTTTTGGCCTCCTGCGTTTTCTTGGCCTGCAAGTACTTGTACTTGCCGTAGTCCATTATTTTGCATACAGGAGGCGATGCCTTAGGGGCCACCTCCACCAAGTCAAGCTTTTCTTCCGCGGCGCGAGCCAATGCTTCTTCCAGCGGCACGATCCCCAATTGCGTTCCGTCCTCACCAATGAGACGGACTTGGGGCGCCTTAATCTTTTGATTGACGTTGACTTGCTTGATTATGTTCCTGCCCTCCTTTCCGTAAAAAATGTGGGATTCGCTGTGTGGAATATGCTATTGGGCGGCAGCTAGTATTACCGTTTGCATCCCGTATCTCATATCCCTCATCTCACAGCCCACATCCAATCAAAAATTACTTCACTTTAAGGACCCTATCGGTAGCTGCATTTTCTTTCATTATCAGGCGGATGAAATCATCTGCCTCCATGAGCTTCAAGTCTTTTCCATCCCTCCGGCGGGGAGAGACCCCACCAGCTTCCACTTCCCGGTCGCCCACAACCAGCATATATGGGATCTTCTGTAGCTGTGCTTCGCGGATCTTGTAACCCAGCTTCTCGTTGCGTAAATCCTTTTCAACCCTGACCCCTGCGCTCAGGAGCCGCTGGTACAGCTGTTCACCATACGGTTGTTGCCGGTCGGTAACCGTGAGAATAATGGCTTGCACAGGTGCCAGCCAGGTAGGAAAGGCCCCAGCGTAATGTTCGATGAGAACCCCGAGAAATCGCTCCATACTGCCGAGGAGGGTTCGATGAAGCATTACTGGACGATGCTTTTCACCGTCAGCTCCGATGTAATTTAGATCGAAACGCTCCGGCAAGGTGAAATCGCATTGGATGGTAGAGCACTGCCAGCGCCGGTTCAATGCATCTTTAAGCAGTATGTCAATTTTTGGACCATAGAAGGCACCTTCACCGGCACGAATTATATAGGGAATCTCTTTGTCCACAAGTGCTTTTTCTAAAGCGGTTGTAGCCCTCTCCCAGTCATCGTCAGTGCCGATACGTTTCTCCGGCTGAGTACTGAGTTCGATCTCATAATCAAAACCAAAAAGCTGCAGCATATCAAGGGCGAAATCAATAATTCCCTTAATCTCATCGTTGAGTTGTTCCGGAGCGCAGAGCAAGTGAGCGTCGTCCTGAGTAAACTGGCGCACTCGCGTCAGACCGTGCAGCACACCGGATTTTTCATGCCGATGTACCAGGCCCATCTCGAAGTATCGAATGGGCAGATCACGATAAGAGCGAATGGTAGATTTGTAGATGAGCATGTGGGCCAGGCAGTTCATAGGCTTGATGCCGTATGATTGGCCTTCCACCTCGGTGAAATACATATT
>JAJDNB010000249.1 GCA_022340905.1 Deltaproteobacteria bacterium
TTTTTGGAGATCCCCACAGAGGAAGAACTGGTAGAGATCCTCGCTGAAGTTGAAAGCATGTGTTTGGACGAGCTCGTTGCGGAGGAAAACGAGTGAGGCTCGCAGCAATTCATATCGATGGATTTGGTATATTTCATGACCTTGATGTGGTGCCATTGTCGCCTGGATTAAACGTCTTTCTTGGTGACAACGAGTCGGGCAAAACTACCTTACTTGCTTTCCTTCGCACTATTCTCTTCGGCTTCCCGCCCGGACAGAGGCGAGAGAATCTTTATCCACCCTTGAAAGGTGGCAGCCATGGTGGTCGTCTGATCTTAGTGGGGCAGGAGGGAGAAGAGTATGTAATCAGCCGCCACCAGGGGCCTAAGCGAGGGCCGGTTACAGTAACTCTGCCTGACGGCAGCCAGGGAGACGAGGAGATACTGCGCCAGCTGACCGGTGCTGCCACCGAAGATCTCTTTCGGTCGGTCTTTGCCTTCAGTCTGTCGGAATTGCAGACTTTCGATTCTCTCAACAGCAATGCGGTGAAGTCTGCAATTTATAGTGCAGGTGCTGGCGTAGGTAACGTCTCATTGGCCAAAGTGGAGAAAGATCTCCAGGACTCCATTGGGAGAATTTTCAAACCCGGCGGGAAAAAACCTTTGATCAACCAGACGTTGAGGGGGTTGCAGGATATACATTTTACCATTAGCCAACGGGTGGCAGAGGTTGACCAGTACGATGAACTTCGGAATGACTTGGATAAGATGGCTGTCGAGACTGAAAGTATTAAAAGCCTTCTTACCGCCAAGAGGCATAGACTCGAGCGGGTTAGACTCCTGCAAAGGGGGTGGGAGGATTGGGTAGGTTTTTGTAGGATCCAAGAGGAAATTGCTGATCTTCCCGAAATAGAGGTATTTCCCGCCGATGGCGTCAACCGACTGGAGAAACTGCAGGAAAGCAATCGACTTCTCAGTATACACAGGGGCGAACTGGTTCAGAAGATTGACCAGGTGGAAAGACACCTTAACCTGCTTGAACCACGACCACAGTGGCTGGCTGCAGCGGAACACATCCGTCTTTTAGAAAGAAATCTGGAGCGTTTTTCTGCTGCCAGCCAGGAACTGATGGAAATCCGTCCGAGGCTGGAAAACCAGCAAAAAGCACTAAAGAGAGATCTCCAGGGCTTGGGACCAGATTGGCACCTGGACGATCTGGACAGGTTTGACTCTTCCATTAGTGCCCGAGAAGAGATTCTTCGTCATCAAGAGAAACTGGAAAAGGCTCGAGATAGCAGACGCCAGTCTGAGCGCAGATTGGTCAGTGCGACCAGTGGGCTTGAACAAGCGAAGGTTAGGGCGCGAGAGGCCGAGAAAGCTGTAGAGCAGATTTCCGAGCCGGAGGAAAAGGATCCTCGTGTTCTTTTGAGGAGGCGACAAGGTTTGCGTTCCTTGCGCAACCTCATTCTAACTGGGCGAGACTTGGACCGCCGGGCGCAGCAACTGCGAGAGCGTCAGGAGGATTTTCAGAAGCAAAGGGATGGCTTGAACCAGCAAATGGAGGGAATAGGTAGTGCACCAGTGTGGCCAATAGCAGTGGTGGTTCTTCTGTTCACTGTCGGGGGCCTTGCCGCCGGCTGGTATCGGGACCTGTTTACTGGCGCAGCAGTTGTTGCAGTGGGACTGTTGCTAACTATAACCTTGCTTTTGATCATCCTTGGGCAAAGGAAGGGGCAGAGGGGTCAGAGGGACCTTCTGATACAGCAACTCTTAGAGATCAAAGAGAAATTATATTCTCTGGGTGGTAAGGAAGGGTTATTGCTGGCTGAGATTAATACCAATGGCCAGGAAATAGACGAGTCAGCACAAACATTGGGGTTCAGGGTCCGCCCCAGCCTGGAAGAGATAGACCAGGCGGAAGCTGTGGTGGAGGCTGCACAGGAGGCAATACATCTTTGGCAGCCAGCGCAGCAACGATACCGGGAATGTAAGGAAGAAAGTGAACTATGTCAGAGAGAGTTGGCTGCGGCTGAGAAAAATATGGCGGAAGCGCAAAAAATTCTGCACGAAACGGAACAGCAGTGGTTGAACTGGCTGGGCCAGAGAGGGTTGGCCGAGAGCCTCACTCCCAACTCCGCTCTGGAGGTTATGGAACGGATTCGCTCACTTCGACAGCAGGCCGGATCACTGAGAGAAATGGAAAACAGGCTCGAAGTGCTGGGGAAATTAGTGCATGATTACCGCGAAGAAACAAAGTCTATTGCCCAACAGTTGGAAGTAAGCGACATATCGACGGAGGATGTGGAAGCAGTGGTTCATAAGTTGGTGTCTGAATTGGAAAGAGAGGAAGAGGCTCAGCGGAGTCGCCAGGCGCACCAACAGCAATCAGTGGAGTACAAGGGAGAGCTAGAACAAATAAATGTGCAATTGCAGGAGGTTGAAGAGGAACTCAAAGGTCTGTTCACAGAAGGGGGAGCAACAGAAGAGGGAGATTTTCGCCACAGGGCTAGTCTTTATGAACAGCGTCTTACCGCAAGAGCAGCTTTGGAGCAACACCTGCATAACCTGGAGAATCTCGGGGGGCGAGACGATGACCAGGTGCGGTTCCAAGAGGAACTGCACCGATCCTCACCAGAAAGACTGCAAACTGAGGGTGATGAGCTTCAGCAAGAGGTTCAAGAACTGGAGGACAAACTTGCATCATTACAGGAACAGTTCGGCCGTCTCGATGAACGGAGGGAACAGCTGGAGTCAGCAGAGGAACTCTCAGCCTTGCGGCAGCGAAGCAAAGGGTTGCAGGCAGAATTAGGTGAAGCTGCTAACCGATGGAGTGCGCTGACTATCTGCCTTCGCTTTCTGCAAGAGGCCCGCCGGATCTATGAAAAGGAAAGAAAACAACCGGTAGTACGAGAGTCAGAATATTTTTTTCGATCCATCACCAATGGTCGATACGAGGCGATAGTGGCGCCCCATGGTGAAGAAACTATTGAGGTTGTGGGCGCTCATGGTGGTCGTTATGAGCTGGATGCCCTTAGTCGAGGTACTGCCGAACAACTCTATCTCTCCTTGCGGTTTGGCTATATTCGAGAATTCGGGCGTCGGGCTAGACCTCTGCCTGTGGTCATGGATGATATCTTGGTAAATTTCGATCCCCAGAGAGCACAAGCTTCGATCAGCACCATGCTAGAGCTGGCTGAGAGGAATCAAATACTTTTTTTTACCTGCCACCCCGAAACCGTCAACCTGATTAAGGAAGTCGAGCAAGAGATCCCGGTATGGCGGCTACAAGGTGGTGAGGTGGAATCAGGGAAGACGGCATAGGGCATGGAGTATGGGGCATAGAGCCAGAGGCCAGAAGTCGGACGACTGAAATTAGAAGACAGACGACAGAGGACAGACGACAGCAACTCAAATCGTTAACTAGTCCAATAGTCAAATGCTTACGAATTGATTGAATGAGGAATTAACCATTTGACGAATTGACTAATTGACTACTTCTACGATTTCTACGATTTTTACGACTTCTACGCTTTACTGCTTACTGCTCACGCTTACCAATATGGGATTTGGGATTTGGATAGTAGGATTTCTCCTCTGTAAACGGTTGGAATTGACCACAATGGACCAAAGTGAAACTGGACATATTTTCGTCTACGGCAGCCTGAAACAGGGCGAACCTTTATATTTTTTGAAAGGAATTAGGGACTTGCGTGTTGAGGTCTTGCCGGCGAGAGTGCAGGGTGGGTTGCTTTATAATCTCGGCCCTTTTCCTGGAGTAGTCCTGAAGTCCGGTGGATGTGAAGTTATAGGAGAGGTTCACCGTTTTCGCCAAATAGAAATGGTGCTGGATATCCTTGACCAGGTAGAAGAATATTATGGGGAAGGGGATCCAAATAATCTCTACCGCCGAGTTGAACATGAAGTGGAACTCCTAAATGGAGAGGGTTTTATTAGCTGTTGGATCTACGAGTACGTGGGATCACTGGAGGGAGCTAATCTCATCGAAAGCGGAGTCTGGTACGGAGCACCAGTGCCACCCGATTAACTTTTGATGTGAGATGTGAGATTGGCATAGGGCATGGAGCATAGGGTCAGAGATCAGAGTTCAGAGGTCAGAGATCAGAAGACAGAAAACAGCTGGTAGAAATAAGAGAACAGAGATCAGATGTCAGAGGTTAGGGAAAAGCGATCTAAAGGTAGAGTTTTTACAAATAACGAATAACAGATAACGGATAACGTATTGTACCGCTCACCGCTTACCGACGAGGTATTTCGGATTTAGATATTAGGATTTTGAATTCACTCAGTAACCTGAGAGGAACTTATGACTCAAATACTCAGTGGAGTGTGTTCGGAAGGAATCATGGTGGCAACGGACAGTAGGGCCACAACGTTTGGTTCAAATGGAGAGGAGAGCCAGTTCACCATTGACAAGCTATTTCCCCTAGGCAGTCATGCCTTTATTGTCAGTGGCGGCATGGGCATTAGCGTTGATTTGAGTAAGAGATTCAAAGAGTATGCAGAAGAGAGAAGATTGCTAGGAATCGAAAAGATCATTGCTGCAGCCGGGCCATATCTGTCCGATCAGTTTCGGCAAGCTATTGTCAAAAGGGAGCGAGCCGAAGGTATGGATGGGCAGTTTGATCGGATCTATTTTCTGGTGGGGGGATACTCATTCCGATCCCAAGACGATCAATATCAACTGGCGCTCTGGGGAAGCGAGGAAGATCACCTGCCCCTCCAGAGGATTCAAATTGCTAACAGTGTGGCCATACCAAGAACTCTAGCAGGAGAAACAAGGCTATTTCGTATGTGCCAGGGAAATAGCCCCCTCGCCGATCTTATCAGCTTCGCCGGAGATTTTCTTCAGCGGCAAGCGAAATCAAATCCCCAA
>JAJDNB010000210.1 GCA_022340905.1 Deltaproteobacteria bacterium
TCTGGAAAGAAGCGGATTCAACCTCTGGGCCCTCAAGAGTCAGCTCGAAAAGATTATATCTTTTGTGGGAAAAGAGTCTCAGGTCACTCTAGAACAAGTAGAAAGTATGTCTGATCAGTTTAGAGAGGAAGCCCTGTATGAACTAAACAATGCAGTGACCGGGCGAGATTGCGAGGCTGCGCTGCAAATCTTGAATCGACTTTTAGATCAGAACTATCATCCACTGCAGCTCATTGCCTCTCTGGCCACGGAAGTGCGACGATTGCTTTTGGCGCGAGGATTTGTCGAAGATCACCTATCAGGAAGGCTTGACCCGAGCATCTCCTACGGCGGTTTTCAAAAGACCGTGCTGCCCATTGTAAAAGAGAAGGCCGAGAAGGGTTCACCCCTGGGTATTATGCATCCCTTCGCCTTGCATAAGACCCTGGTGCGCTCCCGAGCCTATCAGACCGCGGAACTGATCAATGCTCTTCGGTATCTCTTTCAAGCCGATCTCACCTTAAAGAGCAGCGGTATTGCCGAACGTGCTGTTATGGAGAGTCTGGTTATGCAGCTTTGTCAACCCATGGTGAGTGAAGGGGCAACAAAGTGATGGAAGAAACGAAACGCTGGGTTGGCTGCCGGGAATTAGTCGCGTCTTTACGACAAAGCCATTTCCTCCCGTATGACTGTAAGACGTTCCAGTGCTTCTTCGTTTACCTTAATGCCGAGACCGGGCCCTATTAGCGGTTGGGCTATCCCCCCTGGGCCGAACTCCAAAGGCTCGTTTACAATGTCTTCTTTAAGTATGTAGTTGGAATATGAACCTTCCAAATAGCGAAGTTTATGGCTCATGGCAAACTGGCGCCCAGCGGCGGAAAGAATTCCCGTCTCTCCTACTTGGCAGCCGAGCTGAGCCGTAATCCCTTGCTTTCGGCCAATGTGAAACATCCGATCGGCAGCAAGGAAGCCTCCGCATTTGGACAGCCTTAAATTAAATACCTGACAGGCGCGCAAGGATGCCAGATCTTCTGCATCGTGCTCGCTACACAATGACTCGTCAGCAATAACTGGAATGCCAATCCGATCTGAAAGCCGCTTCAGCCCAACCAGATCATGTTTGGCTACCGGTTGTTCCACCGCGCTAATCCCATAGGGGATCATAGCATCAATGCGCTGTTCCGCTTCTTCAGCGCTCCAGGCGCCATTGGCATCTACCCGGAGATCCACTTTGTGCCCCAAGATCTCCCGGGTCAGAGACAAGACCTCCAGATCTCTTTTGTTTCCCACCTTAATCTTCACAAAAGACATGTTCATGTCACGTATTACATGGAGCAGACGATGGAAACTGGGCTGATTCATCATGGGTATTACCGCACTGTAAATCGGCTGAAACTCCTCTCCTCCAACTAATTGAGCTACGGACTGACCCCAGGCTTTGCCTGCCACATCCAGTAAGGCAATTTCCAGGGCGCAGCAGGCGGCTGGAGCGCGAGTCCGGTCGCGCTCTGAGATCAATTCCCTCAACTTTGCCAACCAATCTTCTGGATCATTGCAATTGAGTGCATTGCTCCTGGGGATCAACTGGTCTCGCAGGAAGGTCAGACTGGTAGCAGTTGTCTCACCAGTAACGTACTGCCTGGCAATACCCTCGCCGAATCCCACCAAACCTGAATCTGTCACCACCTTGACTACAAGATTTTCGCTGTGTGTACGTTCAGCTAGGTAGTGTTTGATAGGCATGCACAGCTCTATCTGCAGGAGATAGAGATGGATCTTCTTCAGCCGCATGTATCGGTCCTGTTTCCTCAAAAAGATTATTGCCCAAAGCAGTGCGTACCTCTTTCCACTGGTACCATTGTTCTGGAAACAAATAGATGTACCGTTCCAAGAGCTGGAGAGCCCGCTGAGAAATTTCTTCGCTTTGAGGCTTCTCCTGGATTCCGCTGAGAGAATGTAGTTTAAGTCCGTATTGATCCTGCCCCTTTCTCCTGACAACTCCCATTATCACCGGTGACGAGTAACGACGGCGAAAAAGATCTAGGGTGCGATCTAGTGGACAGGGGCAGCCGAGAAATTGGGTGGACCTATTCCGGTGAGGTCGATACGCCTTAAACTCATCACATTCCGTGATAAGAATCTGATTAGATTTTAGAGCTTGAAGGGCCCTAAAGACAACCTGCTCGCCATTATTGGCGTCCAGCAGCGTTATACCTTTGCTGGATCCCCTCCCTACAAGGGCTCGCTTCAGACGCGGTGTCTTGAAGCGGACAACCATGGTAACTGGATATCCTTTGAGAGCTAAAAAGAGAGGTAAAAACTCAACTGCCCCGAAGTGGGCAGTAACCAGGATAACTCCCCTGCCGTGGGATAGACATTCATCCAGGTGATCTTGTCCCTCTAGCTCCACGTGCTCTAAGAGGAAGCGGCACACTCTACCAAAGTGAGCATAGGCGATGATGAGTTTTTCGTGGTAGTGATGATAGATGCCACGGAAGGTTCGGCGGACGATCAGTTCCGTAGGTTTCTTTTTGGGAAAACGGCGCAGAATGGCTGTAAGGTTCTTCTTTATTTGATGCTTTTCTTCCCTTTTAAAGAAATGGTAAATGTATCCCAGAAGAACAAGGTAAGGCCGCACTATAATTCTTGGTAGCCAGCGAATCAAAATAGTGTTGCCCCGCCATTGCAAAAAACGGCTGAGTCCAATTCTCCCCACAAGGTGCGCACATATTCGTCTCATACCACTTCCCCTTATTTACGCCCTGGATGGAGTATTTAATATCTTTTAATCTATCGCCGGAAGGCAATTACCTTCCTTGTGCCCCCTGTCCTCCCACTAGTGTTACTGTCGGTGTCTCCAGCAGTGTCTAGAATTCTTCTTACAGAATAAACAAGTTCTTCAGGCTTGAATGGCTTATGCACCACTGGTGTCTGACGATCTCCTTCTAGTAGTGTTGAATCAGGTTCCCTGGAACCATAGCCACTGCAGATCAATATCTTTGCGGCAGCATCAAGTTGTTTGAGCCTCTCAAGTGTCTCTTTACCACTCAGACGTGGCATGAGGAGATCCAGGATTACCAGGTCGATCTCACTTCCCTCCTGTCTGAATATCTCCAGTGCTTCCACTCCATCAGCGGCCTCGACAACCTGATAGCCGTAACTTCGCAAGATCTCACTACCTAGGTCCCTAACCATTGGTTCGTCGTCCACGAGCAAAATCGTCTCATCGCCTGCCAAGCTGGGCTTCATCCGGCCAAGTGTTGGCTCTTGTTCTTTGCCGCTGGCCACGCGGAAAAAAAGATTGAACTCTGTTCCCTTTCCCTCTGCACTTTGCACCTGCACGAAGCCGCGAGCGTTCTGAACGATACCGTACACCATGGCCAATCCCAGACCAGAACCCTTGCCGACTTCCTTGGTGGTAAAAAATGGATCGAAAATTTTATCCAGGTTTTCCTCGGGAATGCCACTTCCGTTGTCGGCCACCCGAATTCTGATATATTTCCCTGGTTCTGCTGCCAAGTCTCGGTAAGCAGGGGCGAGGTCTCCATCTAAATCAACCTCAGCTGTCGAAATGGAGATTTTGCCGCCGTTGGGCATGGCATCTCGAGCATTGAGGCAGAGATTGAGTATTGCCTGCTGCACCTGGGTAGTGTTCGCTGCTATTGGAGGTACGCTGGGATTTAAATCAAGCTCCAGCACAACATCTTTGCCGACTGAACTTTCGAGCAATCGGGCAGTCTCCCGAATAACCCGATTGGGATAGACTACCTGTAGGTCTTCTGGTTGGGTTCCGCGACTAAATGCTAGAAGCTGTCTAACCAAATCGGCAGCCCTTAGACTGGATGTTTCGATGATCTCAACAAAACGCTGAGTTTCCGGCTCCTCTTGAAGTCGATGTTTGAGCAAGCTGGCGTAACCGAGGACTCCGGTGAGGATGTTGTTGAAATCGTGGGCGATGCCCCCTGCCATGGTGCCGATGCTTTCCATTTTCTGCTGATGGAGAAGTTTGGTTTCCATCCGCTTCTTGTCGGTGATGTCGGTCACCATGGCAAAGCTGCCTTTATAGCGATCTCCCTCAATGACGGGAACACTGCTAATAATAGCGGAGACGAGCTTGCCGTCATTACAAAGCATCTCGATCTCTTCCTGAGCCACCATACCTCTCATGTTTTGCACGAGAAGATTCAACAGCACCCTTTTCTTTTCGGAGGGCACGAGCTCATTTATGTTGCGACCCAGCATTTCATCATAACCAAGGATCGCAGACAGCCGCTGATTGGCAAAAGTGATCAGCCCATTTTCGTCCACAACCCATATGCCCTCATGAGCATTCTCCACGAGCTCGCGGTACTGGCGCTCCGATTCCTCCAGCTTTCGGTATAAATGGGCATTGTGAATGGCGATGGAAATTTGGTTGGAAAAACTGATCAAAAAATCCCTCTCCGTTGAAATGACTTGACCACCCGACTTTTCTTGATCACCAACCAGAACTCCCAGGACTTTACCTCTCACTTTGAGGGGTAAAGCTATGAAAGCCTCTGGTTGAAATCGCTTGATGAGAGGGTTCTCTTTATTGATATTCGATGTCGCCACATCATCCACCAGTTCAGGTTCGCCGGTTCGGACTACACGGGCCAGGATGTTTGCCTCCTTTCTCAAGGGAACGCTATAGGACCTCACATCTTCGACATAGGAAGGGTCAGTACCAACTGCATGAGCGAAAAAAAGTTCTTCTCGCTCTTCGTCCACCAGGAAAATGGCCGCCCGATCTAATACCGAGACATCTATCAACCCCTGCAGAATGAGGGTCAACAGCTCATCAATGTCTAGGGTTGAAAGAATTGCTTTGCTAGCCTCCTGTAGGCTAACAAGTCTGTCCAGTTGGGACTTGAGTTGAATGTTGAGCCCGCGAACCTCTGCGTATTTTTCCTTCAGAAGCTCTTTGTCCTGTTCCAGTTCATCAATGGTGGCTTTAGCTAGTCTCCAAGGGGCGATCACCTGCAGTAAGAGCCTTTTGACTGACGGTCTCCGCTTCCAACTCAGGTGATATTCGCAGTAGTCGTCGCCCTGGAAGTAGCATTTGTGCTCCTCTAGGTGAAGGGGCGATTCATTCCAAACAACTGGAACGGCTGTATACACGCCACGGTTCATGAGGCAAAAGTCGCGGGTCATGGGAATGTCCTTGAACCATTTGAGGCGCACCACTGCTCCGTCGCGGCTCAATTCCGCCAGTTGAACTTCTTTATTGCGGTTAAATTTGTCGTTGAGACTCTGAATGCGCTTTAGGGTGCGACCATGGTTTCGAAAAGCGAAAAAAAGAACCCGTTGAATGTAGCCGAGTCGCTTTTTGGCCACGGACTCGAAACCTATGTGGAAGACTACATCTTCTTGGCCAAGGAGCTCTTTCGTTCTCTCGTATAGAAGGATAAGGATATCGGTGGAGACCCAATTGTTAGGATCGGAGAGGAATTTTTTTACATCCACTACCCCGTCCAGTGCATGACTCAGGTCCTTGAGTATTGGCTCCAAAAAGGAAGGATTCCGCTCCTCAACGTAGTCAATGACGGCTTTTGTGTTGATACAACTATTGTGTCTTTCCATGTACCATCAACTCAGATCAGAAAAGGAAAAACCACACTGCCATAGACGTACGGTCTCACCTCTCGTGGATTCCGTATAGGATCTCGAGACCGCTTACCTAAAAGTGTGGTTGATTGGTGCGGGAACGCATGGTCGATCGGGGCCAGATGAGGCCAAAGTCTCTAGCCGCCAACCTACATCACTAGCCAATTTTATACTTTTTATTGACTTGAAATGTCAAGAAAAAAACATTGCAAAGAGCAAAAACTCACTACCCGCCTAATTTTTCGAACTGCTGGTCGAAGCGAGCTGTAACCAAGTCTTCGAATTCCTTACCCAGGTGGCGGCGATTTTTCACCAGTTCAGCCCGCACTTTCTTCCAGAGCCTTAACAGATCTTCCCTATTGGTACAGTTCAGAATTTTTCTGTGGATGGCCTCGAGCCTGGTACTGCGCAAGCGGTCACGGTTGAATTCGGACATATCCTTTGCCAGTTGTATTTGTTCTTCTGATAAGCTGCTTTCTTCGGCAAGCACCGTAAGTTCATGGAGGACGCGCTCGATGCCGTCAAAACTCCTTTGCTGCCTCATTTTTATTTGCGTCTTGTGCATGGCTTGGTCTATGAGTTCCTGTAAACGGGCATGGAAGGAATCGCTGAGGAGCTTTTGGTAATCTTCGGTGTGATAAGGATGGTTCTTGAGTTTTTTTAACTCCCGGTGATATAGGTGCTTGAGTTGTAAGATGTCCTCCTCCTCCCTGATTTGTTTGAGTATGCGTTCAATCTCGAGACGATCTTGATAAAGAATCTTGAGCACGGCCTTGTCTGGATTGACCTGTAGAATAATCCCCAACCTGGACCTATTGAGGCTGGCGAGCAACCTGCCGTCCTTGAATAAGCGGTCTGCCGGCAGCTTGGCCAACTCTTCGGCAACAACCTGGAAGCGGCGGTCAACGATCAGACTGAGGTCATGAAAATCGAGAACCCTGGGCTTGTCATTATCAGGGCAAAACCGGTCCAGAGCACGAAAGCCAAGAATCAGCAGCTTCAAATAGGTCTCAGGCTCCAAGTGTTGAGCCACGTACTCCAGGCCGTAAATCCGAAAGGAATCGAGGGCTGGGCTGAGCTTATCCAGCAACTGGAGCCTGATTTCCTCAGGGAAACTCATAAAGGCTTGGTAGAGCAAAAGGGCTTGCTGAAGATCTTGGGAGAATTTGTCTAGACCGATACTTTTGAGGCCTTTCTTGTGGTAAATGAAGCTAACTGGCATGTCCAAAACCTTCATTTGAATATCGACAAAGCTAATTTCAGGCAGCCCAACCAGGCGAAAGAGCCGTTCAATGGAAGCTGCATTTTCTCCCATGCGGCGGTAACCATATTCATCCCTTACGTTATCCCAACTGGATAAAATGAAAAGCTCGCTTTGCCCAGCTTTGGCTGTGTCCACCTCAGTCAACAGAGTCTTGCCCTTGACACTAAACTCATTATCTATGTGGCTCTGCCATGAGATGTCACCACGCATGATGCTCAAGGCCAATCTTCGTAGATGCAAAAAGTGATCGAGTAAATCTTCGACCATAATGCCTTCTCGATAAGCCGCAGCAGCAAGGACGGAGTGGATAAAGAAGGCTTCAAATAGGAGTTCGTCATCGCAAGAGGTGATCATGTCTAAAGCCGGCAAGGCCACTTCTCCCTTAAGCACATGTCCCATCAACCCATGAACCTCTACGAGGAAATCGGTCAGTTTGCTTCTTTCCTCGTCCAGACCAAGACGTTCAAGCAGGTCATGCCTCCTGAGCATTTCGGCTCCAGCCTCGCCGTGGACATCACTCTGGGAAAGATATCTATATTCTTCTAGATAAAATGGTAGTTTGCCGATTTCTTGGAAAATCAAGGCTGCGGTTAATGATTCCATCAGGTCCGCACGAGCACCGATGCGGTCAATGATCTCCTCTAACATTTCAATCTGTACGTTACTAATGCCGATGGACTCACCCGCCATTGCCCCAAAGTGTTGTTGAGCAAGTTGGTATAAGACCTCGGTATTTTGTAGGGACTCGCGATCACCAGTCACAAGGGCTTGGAACTTCTTGAGGCAGCGCAAAACGTATCTGGGGATTGTCTCCCCAGAGTGAATTTTCTTGCTCGGCTTTATCTTGTCAAGCTCCCAGAACTCGGTAAGAATATGACGGCCGATTGTAGGACAATGTTGGTGGATTGTCTCCAAGGTGTCAAAAACGCGTTCTGGAATCAGGAGCTTTTGGGCGAATAGTTTTTCCAGACGTAAACAACAGCGTTCAATCTTGACTTTATGCTCCAGCAGTCTGGAGGTATCAGCGCCAGCTTCGGGGATAAAATGCTGTAGATGGTCTTGGTAGGTGTGTAATTCGCCAAAGAGTCGATCAGCCTCTCTTAGCTCTGATACAGCAATGTCAGGAATCAACTGGTCACGAGCCGACTGGAGGATTGCTTCAATCCTTCGCAGGTTGTCTGCCACGTCAATGAAGACGACCTCAGTAGCTTGACTCACCGAATCGAGCCGCAGCTGAATACCACTGTCAAAGATAAAGGCCGGTCGCCCCTGAGACAAAGTCTGTTGTATTCGGCTCAGGTAATCAAAATGAAGCTGCTCCGGTGCCAAAGATTCAAGAGCATTTTTCACCCTTGCCAGCCTGTCGCCGCTATCCTGGTGCTCGTAGCTGATAAGCGGGTTGAAGTTAATAATATTTCCAGGTGACCCGCTTATGGTAATCCACAGAAGAATAAATCCAGCCCGGGTACCAAGCATGGGAAAGATGTGACCTGTGCCGTGAAACTGGCAGTTAAGGAGTTTGCGAAAGAAGTAAGGCCGGCTGAAAAGTTCCCGCTTGTAGAAACGCTCCTTGAAATCATGAGTAATTATAATAAGTTCTATGACTTGGTTGATTTGCTCGAGTTTTTCTGGGCGATAGTCCGCCAAGGCTTCTTTTTGGAAAGGGCCCTTCTCAGCGACATAGGTCCACGAATCCAGGTACTCGAAGAGATTAAAGAGTTTCAACATTTGCCGTACCGCCAGATTCTGCGCGCCGCCCAAAGCTGCAATCTTCTGATCATGGAGAGTCTCCCACTCCAGTTGAGGATCAGCAGCTATCCAGATGGCCTCGTCATAAAGGCTGAAAAGCTCGCTTCCCTGTTCTCTGGTGAGTTTGTCGCCCAGAGATGCGGCAATTTCTGCCATGCTGATTAAGCGGATTGTTCGGAGGAGATCTGCCACTTCTTCGAGACTCTTGCGCTTGGCCTGGTCAGTGATAGATTTCAGAGTCTTCTCCGGAAGTTTTCCAAAGGTGATCCGACCCATAGTAGTGTGGCCCACCACAGTGAGATACATCTCTCTGAGTAGTGCTGGCAATAAGCCCAAAAGGGAGAGCTTCTCAATGTTTTCGAGAACCTTAGTACTGGATCCCTCCAATCCCTCAGGGTTGATGAGGGATTCGAATCGGCTCAACTGGCTGGTCTTCTTCATCAGCTGTTTCATATGAGTGAAAGCACGATAACGATTTTTGGGAGCCGCAAAGGGGTTGTGTAAGCGGTTGAGCTCGAGTTCCGACAAGCGGTGGAATGATTTCTCCCGGATTTCCGCCAAAACTCGCAAGACCGCGAGAAGATAGCCGAAAGTATTTTTGTAGCCGGCAACCAGCGCCAGGGAACATCCGGCCATACCACTCACCCGCTCTTCTTGCTCAATTTGAGCCAAGCGCACCACGGGCTCACGTTTGCGACCAAGGTAGATCTGCAGATTGTCAGGGAGCTCTCCCTCGACTATGTAGTTTTTCTCCCAGTCTTTCTTTAGTGACTCAGCGATCTTGCTCACGGAAGTTATTTTTTCAAAGTAGTAGTTTAGAACCATGTCCCAGCGAGCTTCCAGATCGACGGGTTTGGCGCTGGAAATCTTCAAGTTTAGACGAGGCAACCGGTCAATTTCCTCTAAGTCAAGCTCCATAGGATCCCGTTCGCCTACTATTTTCTTCAAATCTTCACGGTAGACGAAAATACCACTCAGGTAATTGTAGAAGTCGGCAAGATGAACTTGGAGGGGATTGCCTCCCTTTCCTCGGTAGCGTCTTCTTGAACGGAAAACGTGAGTAAAAAGCAAAAAGTTCCGCAAGTCAGCTTGATCACGAAATTCTACCCAAACCTCTTCGTTAGTGATGGGAAAGGGTTTGCTTGAAATAACGCAAAGCTCGCATCCTGACCCGAGGAGATCATATATTTTCCCTGCCACATAGGTGCCGTAGGTTGTATAGATCTCCTGGCTGAGAGTTGAGCCGGCCAATTCTTTGATTCCCATTGATAAAAGGAGATCATCCATGTCTTTGGGGATCACCATGAGATCGAAAGGTCCGCTGACCTCAAGGAGTCTGTCAATGGAATCGATGACAACGAATTTCTGAGTAGGCATTCGTCCGGTAATTTCGTGGACCACCAGTTCGTTGGGGGCAGTTAAAAGGCCGACGTTGAGCCGCTCCTTTTTCTGCTGGTAAACTTGTTTAACAAGCACTCGCTCGATCTCGTCTACCTTGTCCTTTATGTCCGCCAAGGAATGACTTACCCAGTTAATGGGAATCAAGAAGTAGCGCTTACCTTCCTGGCTGAGACGCATCAGCAATCCCAGTTTACGGTAGATGCTGTTGAGCCGTCGGTAATTTTTCCTCAGTGTTGCCGGGTCGCTGAAGTCGAGTCTCTCTAGGAAGTCAAGCTCACTGCCCCCCAGCTTGTCCAGCTGTTCTACTATACCCATACCATAGGCGTTCCCGCCAAAACGACTGGCGAGGAAAGGGGGATGATCTTCAGCCACGAAGGTACCCACTGGCACATCCTGGGGATCAATGCCCAGAGAAGCGAATTCTTCGGGTCGGACGATTTGGTATGAGATATCGACGGTACGAATCCGATCAGGAAGTGGTAGGCCTGAGGGGGGGCTAATGGTGCTGGTCTCGGTCTTTGAGTTCATTCTTTAACCGGTTAGAAAAGCCAATTTTATTAATAAGCGTTGAGTATCTGTTTGGTTTAATACCATGATCAAATCCCAAATCGGAATATCGAAATCCGAAACAAATACAAAATCCGAATTCTCCAATGTCCCAAACTAAACCGTGAGAACCAATTTAAGTCTGCTTTGTTTTGATCATTTACATTTTGATCATTAGGATTTGTTTCGTGCTTCGTGCTTAGGATTTCGAATTTACAGTCGTCCACAAGAAAACAAAGGCTCAGTTTCACACTCGACTAACTTTCAAGGATTGTCTCCGGCCCAGTCCATGTTTTGCCTTGAGGCGGAGCAGACCGGGACTCTTATGGAGATACATCAAGGGGCTGTCGAGTCCCTCATGAAGAAAAAAAGCCTCGAGCTCGTCAAAGAGTATCGGCCGAGTTGGCCAAGTGTACATGCGTTCTCGTCGACAAAATCCTGCCCATTGCGCAGCCAAATTTTCGTTTTGACCAAGAACGGAGCCTTTGGCGGCGTCACATAAGAACATTTCACAGACTATGGGTTTACAGAGCCAGAGACAGCCGTTCTCATTCAAATAAACACAATTAGATCCACCGATGTCACCTTCAAGGGTTTCCAGCAAAGTGTCGATCTGCTCGTCAGTCGAAAGCAGGACATTGATCACCACATCAGCGAAAAAGGTTATGATGCCTTCGCGACCGCAACAGGCGCTCGTACTGCTGGTGAAGCATTTCTCTAGACAAATATCAGAAAAATGTTCTTGTTGAAAGGACTGGACTACCTTTCTGAACTGCAAGTACGATTTGATTCTTTGCTTGAGCCAGCGCAGCTTAGAAACTGGAAGATGCGACAGATGCTGACGCACCATACGGATTGCGTCTTTCTGTTGCTGATTGTATTCACTGTTCAATGGCGCCATTTCATTTTCCGAAAAAAAGCAAGATCACAGTTTGAACTCCACCGCAAGTCCGAGTCTGGCACAAGGCCCTGCGTCAGCCAGCAGCAGGCAACTGGCAGCCAAGGGGAATGTTGGAATGCTGGCAGGATGGAATAATGAATAAATTGAGAACCACAATGGAGACAGTTTGCCCCGAAGGCAATTTGGGTGCATCATTCCATTGTTCCAATATTCCAACATTCCGGCTTAAAAGCCTTGGGCCCTGTGCCCCTATGCCTTGTACCTTCCCTATAGTTCATAAAGCGTTTCATCTTTCCGGGGCGGTCTTTTCCTGGAACCCGACTTCTTTTGTCCTTGAAAAACCAAGGGATCTTCTTCCTCTAGCAAATCTCCCATCTCTGCTTCGATCTGTTCCGGATCTTCGCCAGCCTCCATTCGACGCAGGGCCTCCTCCATGCCACCGCCGAGCTCCAGGCCGGTCATATGAGTCAACTTTCGCATCAA
>JAJDNB010000215.1 GCA_022340905.1 Deltaproteobacteria bacterium
GGAGGAGGTGGATAAAGTACAAGGGCACACATTCTATAAAGTTACTTCCTTTCATGAGAAACCTGACGGTAAACGGGCCAAAGATTACCTGGGAAAGGGTAATTTTTTCTGGAACAGTGGGATGTTTGTTTGGCAAGCTAAAACTATCCTGTTGGAAATAGAAAGGTGCTTGCCTGGCCTCTACTCAGATCTCATCCGGCTGAAGCCTTTTTTGGATACAGATGGGTTCCATCAGGCGATCAACCAGACCTATCCTGACTTGGAGTCCATTTCCATCGACTACGGGGTAATGGAAAAGGCTGATAATGTTCTTATGATACCCGCTAACTTTGGCTGGAACGACTTGGGAACCTGGGCCTCAATGGCACAAATCTGGCCCAAAGATAATCAAGACAACGCCCACCAGGGTGAAATTATGGTCATGGAATCCCGCGGCAATGTGGTCTTTTGTCAGGACAAGCTTTGCGTTCTTTTTGGGGTGAATGACCTAGTTGTGGTGGATACAAACGAGGCTCTGTTGGTCTGTCCTGTGGATAGAGCCCAGGATATTGGTAAAATTCTTGACCTCATGAAACAACGGGGTATGGAGCGCTACCTATAGGTTTCACCGAGTAGAGGATTTCGGCTTCACGTGGTTAGATCTGCCCTCGTCCAGGCGGCGCAGCCCTTCCATTAACATATGCATGGTGTCCTTTTCCACCTGCCGTTTGATGGAAAGAGTGTCGGCAGACTGAAATTGGAACTGCCCCTTCTGCCAGGTAAGTAGCTGGTAGAAGGCCTGCTCTCCTAGATACTCTCCAAGTGCTACCTGGTAAATGTATCCTCTCTCGAAGGAAATTTTTGCCTCACCCTTCTTGCTCGAGATCACCAGTACGCCGGTTCTGCCGTTCAGCGCGAGGGTTTGAACGAGTTCAGGAATACTGAAGGTCTCAATACTTCCCAGCATACCTTTGTCCAGTGTTTCCGCCATCCTCGTGCTGGTCATCTGTAATCGCTGGGTGAGAAGTTTGGTAAAGTAGATGCTCAGAGAGGGATTCTCTCGGACAAGCCGATCAAAGTCTTTTTTGCTTATCTTGAGCAAGGTAACCGGAGTTTTTGCCCTAATGGTTGCTGAGATGGGTTTGCCAGAAATGAGGGACATTTCACCGAAACACTCTCCCTCCGGCAGATTTGCAATCACCTCTTCCCGTATCTGCCCACCCTGGCGTAACACCAACACCTCACCCTTGGTAATCACATAAAGAAACTCACCAACATCACCCTGTTGGATGATATCTGTTCCTGTGTTGATCTGTTGAAGTTGGAGAAGGGGAATAATTTTTTCTAGCGAACCTTCAGGAAGGGGTTCAAAAATAGGCATGGACTGAAGCTTTGACAGATCGAGCTTTAGCTTTGCGAGATATTTCAGTGTTTCTGGGGTTATGGATACGCGAGAGCGTCTTTTGATGACATTGAAAATCACACTGCCCATGCTACAGCAGCAACGCAGGCTGCCTACATCTTCGCCGATACCCAGGGTGGCAAAGGCTACCCCTCGAGATAGAGGGAGGATGTACGGATGGCACTGATCGAGAGCTGAGAGACAAACTTGGTTGGTCTCTTCCAATACAATGTGCGGGTAGTCTATAGTAATTTGGTCGCCCTTCTTAAAAGCAGGGCAGTCCAAGACTTCCTCGACAATCATCGTGACTCTAAGCAAAGCCATGCCTACTCGTTTCAAATCGAAATCCAGGAGCGCGGGAATGACAGTTAAGGACTGGTAGTAGAGTTCCTAAAACCCAACAAAGCTCTTGTGCTTTCCCCTGGGGTTATTTTGGTGTAACATGGTCCCTCGACCATTATAGTCGACATTTGCTCACTTTGAGCGTTCCTTACGGGTACTTGCAAAGTTTTTGCCAGAAAGATGATTTTGTCGTTTAATTTATTCGGCCATAGAAACCCAGGCATCATCGGAGGGTCACGTTTCAACACCTTTGCTAGAGGAGTTTGAGTGTTTCCCGCTGTCGCTTTGCTTCAGACGCGGTCTTCGACAGGTGTCAGAAGTTGCCCTCATTTTTTTCTGACGCCTGACAACTTGAAAGCCACCGGGAGAGGAGCATGAAAGTTCTCAGTGTGCTCGGCAGTCCGAGAAGAGGGGGAAATACTGAAATTCTTTTGGATGAGGCGTTGCGGGGTGCGAGTGAACATGGCGGTTCTTGTGAGAAAATCGTTTTGCGAGACCTTAAGATCACACCATGCTTAGAGATCTATAAATGTGCTGAGGATGGAGTCTGTGCAATTAGAGACGATATGCAGGATCTTTTTCCCAAAATAGAGCAAGCCCAACGGTTCATCATCGCTTCACCCATATTTTTTTACAGTGTCTCGGCCTGGACCAAGGCCATGATTGACAGATGCCAGTCATTATGGGCCAAGAAGTATATCTTGAAATTACCGGTCTCCCCCGTTGCCGAACGCAAGGGTGCATTTATCTCGGTAGCAGCTACCAGGGGAAAAAAGCTTTTTGATGGGGTGAGACTCACGATAAAATATTTTTTCGATGCCATTGATGTAATTTACAGTGATGAGCTTCTGGTGCGAGGAGTGGATGAGAAGGGTGAGGTGAGGAAACGCGAGGAAGTATTACGGCAAGCTTATGATTTGGGTCGGAGGCTGGTAGTAGATTAAACAGCTGGGTCAGAGGCCAGATAGATTCAATCATTGAATATCGAACAGCAGAACAAGGAACCGCAGAATGGCGAAGTGATCACTTCCTTCGATATTCGAAATTCCTTGTTCGATATTCTGCGGTTTAAAGAGTTGGCAGTTCAAATGAATTCAGTCTTGATTGTTTTTCTCCTGAATTCTGGATTCTGACTTCTGACTCCTGACTCTATGCCCCATGCCCCATGCTCTTAACTCAGGAAGGAGGTACCAACATGTTGTTTATGGCCGTCTTTACCTATGAACCAAATGACAGAGATCGGGTGATTAAAAGGAGGATGGAAAATCCTCAAAGTGCAAAGGGCGTAAAGATCAAAGGGGAGTGGTTTGATGTTGCAGGTCAAAGAGTTTTTTGCCTCTTTGAGGCAGATGACGCTGCCCATGTAGCTGTCTCTTTCTACGATTGGACAGATCTTGGGGTGGCGGAGTTGATTCCGGTTGTTGAAACTGAATTTGCCATGAAACTGTTAAAGAGGACAAGTCGCAAGTAGGAAAATCGTCGGTTGCCATCGAATATATCAAATAACTATAGCTTTCCTTAGCCTTGCGGAACTGGCCTTAATATGAGGAAGATGCCGTTACAGCTCTGAACATGGGTAGGTAGGCCAACTTGACAGTAAAGTTTCCCATGGGCTAACCTGTTGCCGTTCCAAGGAGGCCCCAGGTAATTAGAGCCAGGAGATTCGCCAATGGATCAAATCGGTCGCAGAGGATGGATGAAGTGGTTTCTCGCGGCGGCCATATTTTTTGGTGGCTGCGGCCCTCCGGTAACGACCAGACTGGTTACCATAGAAATAAACAAGCCACCTGAAGCGAGAATGCAGGGCATCAAGAGTATTGGTGTCATATCTTTCAGCAGTCCAGACTCGGATTTGGGGCGCAAAATGGCTGCAGATATTGCGAAGGCATTGGACGGTGGCGTGTTGGGCCTAGGGCCGTTTGCGGCACGACTAGTCAAACCACCGGAGGATTTCAAGCCTACAGCCAGTTCAATCAGAGAGCTGGCGCAGAAGGTTCGAGTAAATGCTTTTATTGTGGGAGAAATTAGCCAATTCTCGGTGAATACTTCTCGGGACAACCAACCTATGCTATCCAGGCCAGAATTCGGCCCCGTTGACCCTACTCAATATGAATGGCTAGGAATTTTGGAGGATGCATCGCTAAAGGACACATTCTACTATCGAATTTCACCTCGCCCAGATCCCTACACGGTGAAGGTCTCAACCACCAGGCTAATGTCCTCTCTAAGTGTTCGAATGCGGCTTGTCGAAAGCCAAGGTGACGATACTCTGTGGGAGCAAGAAATAACCAGAAAGTCTGAAAAAATCAGATTTACGGATCTATATCCAGGCACGGAAGCGGAAATCGCCAACCTGGTTCTCTCTATAGTCAATGAGGTGGCTGCTCAGCTGAAACCGGAGGAGCAAACGGTCCAGCGGCTCATTAAAGTGCCACATCTTGGTATGAACCCTGTGGCCGCTAAATGGGTGCGGCGGGGAATCCAGGCTGCAGCGAAGGAGGATTGGCAGGAAGCAGAGAAGTTATTTTTGCAGGCACTGAAAGAGGCCCCGGATGAATGCACGGTGAATGGAAACCTAGGGGTTGCGTATGAAAAGAATGGACGATTATTGGAGGCCGTAGCTGCTTATGAGAGGGCTTATCGCTGTAAGCCTCGGGATCCCACCTACCGTTACTACAGTGATGATTTGCAGAGAGCCTTTGCCCCGGATTTGCAAAAGGATGATCTGCCAACGATAGTCTTGGGGGTCGGTGAAGATGGGACTATTTACCTAGCAGCAAGTGCGAGGGGCGGACATCGCGCAGGTCAGAGTTTCACCGTTTATCGAAGGGAACTCGAGCGCTCCCAAAATGGTGCGATCAGAGAGTGGTTCAAGGAGACCGACCTCGCTCGCGGCAGAATCATTGAGGTTAATGGACAACTGTGCCTGGGCGAACTGATGCTGTACAATCCTGAGTCGGAAGTTCAAAGAGGCGACCTCATTCGGTTTGTGGCTAAGTAGGCGAGGCTCCCGTGGGGGATGTGTGGCATACATCCGTGACTTAGCGAGAATCCTCTATGAGCTAAAGAGGCGGCTGGAGAAATTGGAGCAGGCGTACAATGAAGAACCACCGGGTGAGAGGCAGGACGAACTTGGGCTAGAACTAAAAAGAACCCATCAGGAGTATGACAGGGTGAAGAGGATTCTCGAAGGGGCGAAGGAGTCTACTTGAGGGAAACTGGGCTGGTTGTTTTTCCCAAAAAAAGGCCCCAACAAACGTTAATCCATCTGGTTGTTCCCGAACCACCGTTCTCCCCCCGGCATCACTATGACTGCCGGTATTTGCGCCACCTGGCTGGGTTACTAGGTCCGCCCGGTAGGCCCAGCAAAATTATTTTCCTAAGGCCAACCGTGATGGTTCACGCTCATTGGGACCACTTTCAATTTAACACGGTTATGTTTTTTTGCCAAGGGTATTTTTCAAACTAATATCTTTAGGTTTGCGAACCATCTGGAGTAATGCTGAATTGGAGTATTGGAGTATTGTCAAGGAGTTAGAACCTCCAGCAATTCAATCTCTTCTCATTACTCCAGTACTCCAACAACAGATGTGCTAGCATAACTTGATTTTGACTCGTCGTGAGGAGGGGCTGTGGTGGACATGAACTCCGTGGGGGAGCAAACCAGGGCGAGGAGGTTGTTTCTCTTAGCCCTTCTTTTTTTGTTTCTCTATCTGATCTTTCTCGTCTTCCGCCCCTATTTGGGTACGCTAGTTTTCGCCGCGGTTCTGGCCTCGGTCTTTTATCCTTTTCATGCCCGAATTTCTATGTGGGTAAAAGGAAAGGAAAACCTGGCAGCCCTTCTTACTTCAGTTCTTCTTGTGGTGATAGTGGTTGTCCCCCTGGTATGTTTTTCTGCCGCTCTGGTTGTACAGGGAGCAGAATCACTTAGCAGGGCTAACGCTTGGCTGCAAGGGGCAAAACTTGAGGAGATTTTATCCGGAAAGTGGATACAACCCTTTTATGCAATGGTGCAGGGAGTGCTCGCGCGCCTGGGCGTTGACCAGGTGAGTTTACGAGAGGCTCTCATGAAGGCCAGCTCCGCCATGGCACAGCTCGTTCTATCCTGGGGAAGAGCGTTTTTAGGCGACGTGACGGGGCTGCTGGTACGCTTTCTACTCCTCATTGTATTGGTTTTCTACCTGATCCGTGACGGCAAGGGAATTCTGACAAGACTAAGACATCTTTCACCTCTTTCGCCAGAGCAAGAGGGGAGACTCATCCAACGAGTTCGCTCTCTCAGTCGTTCGGTTGTATTGGCAAACGTAGCTACTGCTGCTGCGCAAGGGGTCGCTGGGGGAATAGGGTTGTGGATCGCAGGAATTCCAGCGCTCTTTTGGGGCACAATGATGGCCTTCACTTCACTTGTTCCGGTCGTGGGCACGGCCATCGTTTGGCTGCCTGCCGTGTGCTACTTGTTGATTCTAGGCAGCTGGGGAAAAGCAATTTTTCTTGCTGCATGGTGCGCACTGGTGGTTGGTTCGATCGACAATTTTCTCCGCCCTTTCTTGATGAAAGGGGAGGGCCAAATGTCCTCAATCTATCTATTTTTTGCAATTTTGGGCGGAATCCAACTTTTTGGAATCGTAGGCATTCTCTACGGGCCGCTCATCCTGGGGGTCACTGCCGTTCTCCTTTACCTCTATGAGCTCGAATATAGCGAAGTGTTGAAAGAGGAATAAAGGATCTAGGCCTCCATTCAAGGAAAGACCAGCTATCTAAAATTAGAGAGCCAGTTTGCTAGACTGTTCTAACCCACCATTTTTGCAAAAGATTTTGCTCTTGATCACTCTCCGATTCGAGTGTAGAGTAACGTAGTTTCGAGACCCCTAGCGAGGGGGGCTTCAACCGCAGAGATTATGACTGAGGCAACACGCTGAGAGCATGGCGATGCGAAAGGTAAAAGGTCATGGGCAATAGGTTATGGGTGAGAGAGAACCCATGACCCATTACCTATGACCTATAACCCATAAAGCAAAGCTTTGACTAATCGGCGCTACGCACTTCGCATCATTTTCCTTGTTTTCTTTGTGTGCTTCGTGGTGTAGTCCTTTGCCGAGGATGATTATGCGGGGGGAGATAATCGAACGAGGTTGAATCGATCTATGGGAGAATCCCGGAATCGAGGAGCATTCCCCAAAAGAAGCCGGCTGGCAGTTCTTGTGAAAAGGGCAATAAGGAGTCGTACCTATCCCGTTATTGCAGTTGTTTTGCTTGTCTTTTTGGTAAGTTCTCTGGGGGAGCTGTTCTTTGAATACGGTGCCAACCAGGGTTTTGCCAGCATCTGGGACGCCGTGTGGTGGACCTTGGTCACTGCATTCACCGTGGGCTATGGCGACAAGGTGCCACTGACAAGCGGCGGGAGGATAGTGGCGGTTCTGGTCATGCTCTTCGGCATTGGCCTGTTGGCAATGATCACCGGTCGGATCGCATCCTGGCTGGTGGCATTTAAGATCAAGGAGGGAAGCGGCTTGGCCGATCAAAAAAAAATAAAAAAACACTTTGTAATCTGCGGCTGGAAAAACGAGATGGTCTCGGTGCTGGAGGACATTCTCCGCATTAACCCCCATTTTTCAGATGAGGACATCGTTGTGGTAAGCACGGTGGAACAGGCGAAAATGGAGAGTCTACGCTCGAATCCGAATCTGCAAAATGTACGTTTTGTGCGGGGTGACTATGTGGACGAGAACGTGCTACTGCGGGCAAATATCAAAAAGTCAGCAAGAACGCTGGTGCTTGCGGACACGAGCAGCCAGGCATCCGACCAGGAAGTTGATGCCCGCACGGTAATGACGGTTTTGACCATAAAAACATTATCACGGGATATCTATACCTGTGCCGAGCTAATAGATTCGAAATTCAAGCGTTACCTAGAAAATGTTCATTGTGACGAAATAATATTGAGCCGCGAACACAACAGAATTCTTTTGGCCAACGCTACGGCAGCTTCGGGGATTGCACACATAGTGCAAGAGTTGCTCGACGTAGGGGAAGGCCGACTCATTACCAAGGACTTCCCGGTTCGCTATGTGGGAGACTCTTTCGCCAATCTCAGCCGTTATTTCATGGAAGGAGAAAAGGGAATTCTCATAGGTTTGCTGGAGAATACCGGGAATATTTATGAACGTAAACGGGAAGCCCTGCATGAGGCGCAGAAAACCCCGGACATTTCAAGGTTGGTAGCAAATCTTCAAGAAGTGAAAGAATTGCGGGGGAATCTGCCGGTGTTCAACCCCGGGCCGGACTATCAGATCAAGTCCTATTCCCGGGCCATCTTGATCCAAGGATGATCTCTGATAAACCCCGCAGAAATTGCGGATTTGGCGTCGCATAGGGCATAGGGCATGGGGCATAGAGTGAAAAGCAAGAAGTCAGATGACAGATGACAGCAAGTCAAATGGTCAATTTGTCGACTAGTCAAATGGTTATGAATGGCCTCAATGACGAGTCAACGATTTGACGATTTGACCAATTGACTAATTAACGACTTGAACGACCCAGAACCTATAACCCATTACCTTAATTTTAGGCACTTTAGGCATTTTAGACACTTTTGGCATTTGAACTGAATGGGACTGAAGAATGGCTGAACAGGATGTAATTGAGAAGCTAAAAAGGGTTAAGCTGTTCCACACACTCGAGGGCGATGAAGAGAGGCTTGCCAAGCTGACACGCATCGTAACCTGGCAGCAGTGTAAGGCCGGTGATGAGGTAATCAGTGAGGGTATTGAGGGTAGCGATCTCTATATTCTTCACCAGGGGGCGGTGAAGGTTCAAAAGAGAACTTTAGACCAGGAACTTTATACAATTACAACGTTAACGGATCAGGAGGATGCTTTTTTTGGAGAGTTGGCCTTGATGGACAACGAGGTACGATCCGCCTCTGTGACCGCCGAGACTGATTGTGAATTTCTGGTGATCAATCGCGAAGATTTTACCCGGTTGGGAGAAGAAGACCCGTGGCTAGGCCTTCTGGTGACGCGGGCTATAGGAAAAGAGCTATCCAAAAGGTTGCGCAGGGCAAACAAGGATATGATCATCCTCTTCCAAGCCTTAGTGGAACAAGTGGCTGAGAGCGGAGGGCTAGAGGAACATTGAGTGGGGGCGGGTATAAACCCGCCCTCGTTTTGATTGCAGCGCCGGTACCCTGTCCGTTCCCGCATAGCAATTGCGGCGAGACGGGCCCTCCGGCACGCTCAGGATAAACTCCCGAGAGGTCGAGCGAGACGAGAGCTTAATTTAAGTTCGAGATAATCTCCTCTCCTCTTTACTTCATGCTCTCTGCCTGCAGGATTCCGACTCTGTCTCCTGACTCCTCTTTATACAAAGCTAGATCCCGTCTCCTGGGATTGTTCACCTACACGTTATTGGCAAAATAACGATTGAAAGCATTCAAGTAAGCCCGAGCACTGGCCTCAATCACGTCTGGACTGGTGCCTAGGCCGGAGTAGACTCTTCCTTCTATTTCCACTCGAACCATTGCCTCACCCAGAGCATCTTTTCCAGTGGTGATGGCCTTAAGGTCGTAATCTAACAGCTTCCCCGGGTATCCGATCAACCGCTCAATACAACGAAAGGTGGCATCCACCGGGCCATTGCCTATCGCCGCGTCTGTTAGGAGCTCATCTCCTCTTTTGAGCCTTACGGACGAAAGCGGCGTAGTTTGATCTCCACTCATTATCTGCATGCTCAGTAAGATATAAGTTTCTGGTACCTTGGAGATTTCAATCTCAACAATGCTACTGAGATCCTTAGCAGTGATTTCTTTTTTCCGATCCGCCACATCAATAAAACGCTGGAATACTCTTTCAAAGGTCTCTTTTTCCAAATCAAAACCGAGTTCCTTTAATTTGTGCCGCACTGCTGCCCGTCCGGAGCGAGCAGTAAGAACCATGGTATGTTCTTTGATGCCCACATCCTCCGGTTTCATGATCTCATAGGTGCTT
>JAJDNB010000231.1 GCA_022340905.1 Deltaproteobacteria bacterium
CGCCTTCTACGTTTTTAACCATTTGACCACTCGACCAATCGACCATTTGACTAATTCCCTGATTCTCTAATCGACTAATTGACCAATAACGCTGTGCCCTATGCTCTTTGCCATATAAGCCATTTGTGCTACAGTCGGCAACATGGCGAAGCAGAACCCATCTCAATATCTTTACCGTTTTTTTCATCCTATCCAGGTCCGCTTTATCGAGACTGACCAACAGGGGCACGTATTTTTTGGCCACTTCCTTACCTACTTCGACGTAGCTCTCACCGAGTACCTAAAAGCAATTGACTACAGTTACGACAAATTTTTGGAGGCGGGGGTTGATTTTTATTACGTGGAGTCACTCTGCCAGTACCGTGACCGGGCTTTTTTCGACGAAATTCTCCATGTCCACGCCCGGGTGGGAAAAATAGGCAATTCCAGCTTCACTTTCGAATTCTCTGTCTTCGAGCCGGAATCTCAACGATTCATTGCCAACGGTCATATTGTCGCCGTGGCCGTCGATCCGTCAACGTCCACGCCCACTCGCGCACCAGACAGTTTTCGCCAAGCGGTAAATCAGTTCGAGGGCAGTCTAGACCACATATCTTGATTCCGGACAATTCAAAAACAGTCCACCATAAACCAGAGATACAGGGCCTCTCCAAATTCCCCGGCTGACAGGTTATAGTTCTACGCGTTGCCACGAAGTAGGCTGGTCAGCTCCCCAACCATTTGTGCGCGAACAACCAGGGATCATGCAGGCTGCAGTCAAGACTGGTAAAATTCTTTGGCGGAGGTTCAAAGAAAGGCACGACCCAACAGGGGTAGCTGTTAAAATGCAAGCAATTATGGTAGAGAAGTTCGAAGGGCCACAGCAAATGTCAACCTGCATGTTTCATGAATTGCCGTCGCGAGACCGTGGATATGGATTATGATGAGCTTTTTTACAAGCTAGCCCTCGAGGTTGCCGAGTGGGAATACTCACCTTACTACCTCGAGAAAGGAGAACTTTTCGACCTGGAAAGATTTTTGCTGGACAACCACGGCCAAGAGCTGAAAGAAGAGCTCGAAAAGACCTACGGAAAACCTCTGAACGAAAAGTTCTGGTCCGGCTCTCTCGCCTACCAAAGACTGAAAAAAACGCGAGAGACAGTGAAAGAAATGGATGCCGAGCAGGAAAGAAAACGAGAAGAGTTTGCCCAGTCAGTAGTGGAAAACAAAAAAGCCCGTGAGCAACTTTTAAGAGAACTGAGAGCTAGCGAGCGTCGAAGCCGACTGAGAATCATACCCGGGGGGCAAAGTAATTCTTCAAAAAAATAACTTCCTTGATTGACAACACTTTGTTTACCGATCTTACAACCTCTATTTCCCCCTCCCCTTTATCCCCTCCCGCCAGGGGAGGGGATAAAGGGGTAGTTGGTCAGAGGACAGAGGAAAATTACACAGAGACGAGTTTTACTTAATCGCGGTCGGTTGACAAAGGTGGTCAGCCTCCATAGCGACCCTGCCGCAACCCGCGCAAGAATATTTCATGGCTGCCAATTTATCTTTGCACATATGTTTTGTATCCGCTTTGGGCGCACCGCAAAAGCTGCATTTGGCAGCATCTCCGCAAGGATTGCACAGATGCCCAGGTTCATTTGCAACCGCTCCGCAGTTCTTACACGTGTAAGCCATATCCGTTCTCCTTTCTCAAGGTCAGTGCCATCCAATTGAATTGCGCTTCTCCCTTATCCATAAGTACTAAAGCAAAAATGTCAACCTCGCTGCGCACAAAGCTTGTCGCCATTCATTGTTTTCCCTTTATCCCCCTTCACCCTATCCTTCTAAGCAGGTGGAGCTGAGGCAGATAGTTTTTTGCTCCCAATGGGCAAGGAGCAACCACTACATAGACGTGACAGGTGGACTGGCTTGAATATTGCACAGTTGAGCTCAATCTTGCGCTTGTTTTCTTTGTTTGTGGTCCAGAATGTTACATAAGAGGAGATGACCTATGCTCACCAAGGAAAAAGTCGCGGCAGTCTTAAAAAGTGTTGCTCGCATTTTCCCCGGGATGCCTTCCTACCAGGAGCGAGAGGGGTTGAGAACGCAAGATAAGATCATCCGCGAACAGCTGGCAGCAAGGATCGACGAACAGGTAAATCGCTTACAAGAGATTCAGTCTAAGCTTGCCAACAAAGTTGTTCTCCAGCCAATGGCTCATCTGGACAGACAGTCTCGCAAGATCATGCGATTGGCCGATACTATTCGCTTTGCCAGCTACGGATACGCCGGTCTTTTTGCAGGAATAAAAGTGGATGAGCAAAAACTCGCGCAACTCTATGATTACGACCTGTCTCTACACCAAGACATCGAAGAGTTGGCAGTAGCGGTTGGCAATTTACAGCAACGCCAGGATGACCAGTGGAAGACTGATTCTTTGGATGATTTTCAGCAGGCAGTTAACCGGTTAGAGGAAAGGATAGCAGCGCGCAAAGCCTTATTTAGTCAGAATTAGTTTTTCGTCCGTGGTCTTAATTCGCATAGCACATGGCGCAGAGCGCTTAGCTAATTGCTGATAACAGAGCGCCATGTGGGCTTGAAAGGAGTAGTTCATGGCCCTTTTCCTAGAAGTCATCGAGTGGTTTGATGAAACTGGCCACACCATGATGCAACGCATTCCTGAGAATGGATCAGCCGATATCAAGTTGGGTGCCCAGTTAATCGTTCGTGAAAATCAGGCCGCTATCTTTTTTCGGGACGGCAAAGCTTACGACATTCTTGGGCCAGGTCGACACACCCTCTCGACTTTGAATTTACCCCTGATTACCAGGGTGCTAAGCCTTCCTTATGGTTTTAAGAGTCCCTTCAGAGTGGAGATCTATTTCGCCAACACCAAGATTTTCACCCACCTTAAATGGGGCACTAAGGAGCCTGTTGCCTTCAAGGACTCCGAGCTTGGCCTCGTCCGTCTTCGAGGATTCGGCACCTACACCATGCGCATCACTCAGCCACTACTTTTTATCAACACTCTCGTCGGTACCCAGGGGATCTATGCTACCGAAGAGATAGAAGACTTCCTCCGTGATGTGATAGTAAGCAGGGTCAACGACCTTTTGGGTGAAATGTTGGACACTGTCTTTAATCTGCCCGCTTACTACGACGAATTGGGCGCAGCAATTAAAAGCAGGGTGCACGAGGACTTTGCCCGTTATGGCATCGGTCTTCTCGATTTCTATATAAACAATATTACCCCGCCGGCCGAGGTTCAGAAAATGATCGATGCCAAAGCCGGCATGCAGGCCGTGGGTAACCTTGATAGTTTCATGAAGTTCAAAGCTGCCAAGGCCATGGGGGATGCAGCCACGGCCGAAGGTGCAGGAGATGCCGCCAGCGGTATGGGACTGGGGTTGGGCGCAGGTCTGGGCATGTTAATTCCTGGCATGCTGCAGAAGACAATGCAAGAGGGGCACTTACCCGCGCAAACGCAGACAAGTTGCCCTGCCTGTCAGGCGCAAATTCCCATGGATGCCCGTTTCTGTTCCAACTGCGGCCACCAAATCGTAACTATCAATAAATGTTTACAGTGTGGTCAGGATCTTCCCGCAGGTGCCAACTTCTGTGTGAACTGCGGGACCAAAGTAGAGAAAAGATCCAAGAAATGCTTGAAATGCGGGTATGAGGCGCTACCGGAGGCCAATTTCTGTAACGAGTGCGGCGAGAAACTGCCTTAGGCAGGTCAGGTCTCCGCCCCCTGACGGAATATTGGAATGATGGAAAAATGGAATGAATGTTTTTAAAAGACCGGCCAAAATTGAACAAGGCTGTTCCATGATTTTTACCCAATATTCCAGTATTCCAGCATTCCAATATTCCTAGCCTACCATTAAAGCAAATTGGTGTGGACCGACATGCAGATAAAGGTTGATTGCCCACAGTGCGGGGGTGAAATAATTTTTGATGAGGAAATCGAGGTAGTCCGCTGTCCCTACTGTGGGTCCACCAATCAGATTAGCGGCAAGACTGGTCTGCCCCGCTTTATGTTCCCTCCCAGGTGGAGTTTGGAAGAAAGCCAACACCGCATTTCGACCCTTCTGAACAATAAGAAATCGTTGCGCCTCAGGGAAAAAGGACTCTATTTGGTTTATGGTCCTTATTGGCGCACCAAAGGAATGGTCTTCCATTGGGCTCTGGGGAAAAAACACAGTATTTCCAAGACAGGTACACGCTCGTGGGATGACGCCAAAGAACTAAAGACCAAACACTTCGACTTCACTTTTCCCGCATATAAAAAACCAGATCTTGGCCTGAACACTCTTGGAGTGCGCCCTGCCGCAATCCCCCTGCAACTCTTTCACCACAGCAGGTTTTCAGGAGCTGAGACAGTGCTTTCTCCAGAGGTCAGCTTGGAGGAGGCAGTAAACCACAGCAACAACTTTCTAACTCTTGGTTTTTCTGATCGAAGCCTCAAAATGGAGCTCGAAGACACCCAGCTGATAGGAGAAGTCTACTCTCTCGTTTATTTTCCCTTCTGGGTTCTGGAGGTGGGGGCAAATCAGCGGAGCGGTATGCTGATTATCGACGGCGTGGCCAACGTCATCAGGAAATCCATATGGGATCAAGATTTTACCGCTTACTTCGAAAAATCGTCCCCAGGCAAATCTACACGCATTTTCGGCGATCTCCAATTGATCCCATTTACCTGTCCTGTCTGCGGCTGGAATCTTCCCTTCGTACCTCATAGTAAAGCGCACATTTGTCGCACCTGTGCGCGAGCCTGGGTTGAGCATAGGGGTAGTTACCAGGAAGTTGATTACCAACTAATAGCGGTACCACCTGGGTTCGATGAAACTGTCCACTATATGCCCTTCTGGGACCTAAAAACTCAGATTCATACCCCTCAGGGAGTGCTCAAAACCAGGTCCGACCTGCGCAAGCTAATACCGGCTCTTCCCGCTGGGAAAGAAAGCGGAAATGGGTCTGCTTCAATTCGCTTCCTGATCCCTGCCTTTAAGATCAGAAACCTCACATCCCTCTGCAAGTTGGCCTATCTCTTCTG
>JAJDNB010000237.1 GCA_022340905.1 Deltaproteobacteria bacterium
AAAGGCACAGACTTCACCTGGTTGAGTTACAATGCCGCAGGACAAGTGGATAAAAGCGCTGAGGGGCTTTTAGATTTTGCCGGCAAACTTCTTACCGTGAACAGTTTGCCGGAAGGTGTGCGCAAGGCTGTATCGGGGGCCAAACCCGGAGATTTCAGGCTATATGTAGCTCCAGAACGGTATTATTATGTTTTGTACATATACTATGTGCTCCCCGCCAGGCTACAGCCCTTTGAAGATGTTAAAGAAGAAATCGCCAAAGAAGTCTTTAACTACAAAGTCAAACAAGCAGTAGAACTCTATGCCGACAAGCTCAAGGAGTACTATCCGGTCAAGGTCTATGAGGAGGATCTACAGTAGCCAGCAAGGCGAAGCAAAATGGGCTGACCACAGGGTCTGACCGCCGACCCGTGGCGAATGTTGGAATACTCGAAGGTTGGAATACTCGAAGGTTGGAATACTCGAAGGTTGGAATATTGGAATGATGGAATGATGGGTTGGGGGAATGGCGAAAGTGAACAGACCCGCAGTAATGAGCCTATCCTTGATAGTCCCTAAACTTTAGCGAGCACCACAGTGACGCCATCTAGAAGAGGCCGTATATACCTTGGAGCAGGAATATTGCTTCTCCTGTGCGTGGTTGTTTACTTTGCTGCCTGCGCTCCTACGCCCAAAAGGAGAACCTTTGTCCGCAAGGAGTGTCTCGATTGTCACACCAAGTTCGCTGACACCTACCTCGGGATGAAAGACGTACATGCCCCCGTCAAGGAGAAAAAGTGCGAGGAATGCCATCTGCGGCACGGCATCGTTCCCAAACTTCTTCTCAAACAGCCAGGGAATCAAATCTGCTACACCTGCCATGAAAGAAAGGCCTTGGGACTAGAAAAATCTGTAGTTCACACAGCACTGAAAAAAGGAAAATGCACCAACTGCCACAATCCCCATGCAACTCAGGAAAACTACCTTCTCAAGGCAGCAGGCAAAGAGATCTGCTATCAGTGCCACAACAAGGAAAACTACGAAAAGAAAGTAATTCATCAGATTCTACAGAAACAATCCTGCGACACCTGTCATGTCTCCCATAGCTCGGATACGGCCAATCTTCTCAAGAATGACGAAATTGCCCTCTGTCTTTCCTGCCACGACAGTAAACAGGTAGCCTTCAAAAAGGCGCACGGCGGTTATCCTGTGGAGGCTGCCTCTTGCACGGGTTGTCATAATCCCCACTCCTCGGTGCAAGCCAATCTCCTGAAGACCAGCGTTCATCCGCTTGTTAAAAAAGTTGGTTGCGAGAAATGCCATATCTCTTCTAGCTCCCAGAAACCCTTCGAAACTAAGGAGAAGGGCAGCAAGCTCTGCTACCAGTGCCACAGCCCGTCAGCTTTAAAGGCAGGTGGTGATATCGAACATCTACCTTTCAAGCGGGGAGAGTGCGAGAGTTGTCATAATCCCCATACTTCGGAGAATTCTACCCTCCTTGCCAAGAAGGGCAGAGAACTCTGCTTCGATTGTCATGCCGACAAAAGAGTACCTGCGGCAGTGCCTCACAAACCAACCACGACCGAAAGGGAATGTCTTTCCTGCCATGTGAGACATGCAGCTAAGAACCAGAAGCTGCTTCTCCAGAGGGAACCGGAGCTTTGCTACTCCTGCCATGGCAAGACCAAAGAGGCTTTACAAACACGCAAGCCTCATAAACCATTTCTCGAGGGCAAGTGCAATGCGTGCCACAATCCCCACGGTTCAAATTTTGCAGACATGCTGAAAGACAGGATGGACGTCACCTGCTACAAATGTCACGTTGAAGCTGAAATAAGGTTTGCTAAGACAAATGTCCATAAGCCTGTGAGCGAAGGTACTTGTGGCAGTTGCCACAGGTCTCATGGAGCTGACGAGGAAGATCTGCTTTTGGCCCCGGCTAACGATCCCAAACTTTGCCTCAACTGTCACGGCGAACTGATGCAGAAACCTGGCCTCGGTTCCAACCACGAATTTTTCAAGAATGGCAAGTGCCTCAAGTGTCACGATGTCCACGCAAGTAATTATCCGGGAATGATCGTGGCAAAACAGGGATTTCTCTGCTATTCATGTCACGGTACAGACCTAGGCAAGGAAGTAAAGAATATCAAGAGCAGACACTCCCCCGTGGTGGCTGGCGAATGCACAGCATGCCACAGCCCTCACAAAGCAAATCTCGACTCCCTTCTTCTGGCGGACTATCCTGATCTTTGCCTGAGCTGCCATACAGGGTTGAAGGCAAGGATGTACGGCGAGGAGAAGGTCAGCCCAGCTGCTCCAGCCGGTGGTCCGGGGGGAAGCGGTACACCAGACAAAGCTTCAACGAAGATATACGTGCATGCACTGTCTGATCTTGAAAGATGTCAGACATGCCACAAACCGCACTTCTCAGAAGAACTTGCACTAATTGTCGAGCCTATCCAGCCTTTATGCGGTAGATGCCATGATTATAAAGAGGTTTCCTTCAGGAGGGCTCACCTTGATATTGCTGCTGAAGTCATGGATTGCAGGAACTGCCATGCTCCCCACACCTCAAAGGACGCAAAATTTTTTAAAGAGGAAGTTCACAAGCCTTTCGCAGACAAAGCTTGCAAGGACTGTCACATAACAGAAAATCGCTAAAAATGAAAAGCCTGGGTGTTAATATTAAATACGCAACTCTTTTTACCATCTGCATGGTATTTTCCCTGGTTGTAGTCAAACCGGCTTTCCCAGAAGGTAAGTTTAAGCTCAGACCAGGAGCCAAAGGGCGAGTATGCTTGAAATGCCATGAAAACTTCAAAAAAATTCTCAGTAGGCGCTATGTCCACCCCCTTATCAAAAGAGGGGAATGCACCGGGTGCCATGTTCCCCATACCTCTTCCAACAAGAATTTGCTGACCTTACGTAGCACCAAGCTCTGCCAGAGTTGCCATAAAGAAGTGTTACCAGAGAAAGCACGGAGCACTCATGGATCAGTTGTCGAAGGCAACTGTAACAAGTGTCACGATCCCCACGGGTCAAACAACAAGGGTATTCTCCTCAAATCGGGGAGTGAACTCTGTTTTGCTTGTCACCAAGATTTAAATGATAGTGTGGGCAATCTTCGCTTCAAGCACAAATCCCTGGAACAAGGAAAGGGGTGCCTAAATTGCCACAATCCCCACGCCTCGGTGAAATCGGACAATTTGCTTCGAAGCGAAGTTCCTACTCTTTGCAAAAAGTGCCATGAAACTAATAAGCTCACTTTCAAGACAACCCACATGAATTACCCCGTGGCGAGTAGCGATTGTACTGCATGCCACAATCCGCATGGTTCCAACAAGAGGGGAATGATATTCGATGTGGCTCACGCTGACATTGTCAGCAAAAGGTGCACGACCTGCCACCAGAAAGCCCCTTCACTGGAAACCAAGCAACCACCATCTCAGCTGTGCAGGGAATGCCATAAGACGATGGCAAACCAAACTTTCACAAAAAACCGGGTACACTGGCCCTTAGTTGACAGTGAGAGTTGCTTGCATTGCCACGGGCCTCATGCAACGAAAGAGCAGAAGCTTTTGAAAGGTCCCCAACTGCAGGTTTGCGGGGAATGTCACGCAGATACAGTGGAACTCCAGGAAGCGTCGAAGAAAAATCCAGACAATGAGACATTGTGCCAACCCGTCAAAACGGGAAATTGCACAACCTGTCACTCTCCTCACGCTGGGGACAATGTTTTGTTGGTAAATGAGGCGTCTATCAGTTTTGACCTTTGCGCTCGTTGCCATCAATGGGAGACCCATTCAACCCATCCCATTGGGGAAAAAGTGAGAGATATAAGAGATAAGAACCTGTCCGTGACATGTCTGAGCTGTCACCTAGCGTGTGGGACGGGAAACAATCCATCTATGTTAACTTTCAGTTCTACCTATGAACTGTGCATCCAGTGTCATGTAGAGCGTAGAAGATGACAAAAATGAAAAAATGTTTGAGGAAGATCTCTTTGGCAACAACTATCATGCTGGCTCTGACGTCAGTTGTGACCATGCCTTCCAGAGGGGCGGAGGTAAAGTTTGGCTATGTCACTTCCATATACTCTGATGATAAAAACATACCCCTCAAACAACCCGAAGGCGTCGCCTGTGACGGCAAATCTCTTCTCCTTATTGCTGACACCGGAAACGGGAGGCTCCTGAGGTATATTTTCAAAAACGGCCTCTTGGAGGCTAAAACAGTTGAAATCAAAAGCCCAAAACTATTCTACCCCATTAAGACAGAAATCAATTCAAAAGGTGAGATTTACATTCTTGATCGCAAGCAGCGGAAAATTGTTCGCTTGTCTTCCGAGGGAGAGTTTCGAGGCTATCTCAACCCCGCAGGAATACCCCCGCCGGCCGCATTTGTTCCCCGCAGCTTTACTATCGATAAGAATGACAACATCTATATTTTGGATATACTTTCCCAGCGAGTTCTGATACTCGACTCCGGGGAAAAGTATGTAAAGCAGATAAGATTTCCTCGACAATATGGTTTTTTTTCTGACATAGCGGTGGACCTCAAAGGAACTGTACTATTGCTGGATGGTGTGAACGCAGTGATATTTTCCGCCGCCATAAACTCTGCGGCATTTTCACCTCTTACGGAAAGCCTGAAACAGTATGCAAGATTTCCGGGAAGCCTGACCACAGATGACAGGGGACGTATCTATGTGGTGGATAGGAATGGCGGCAGCGTTATGATTTTAGGCCAGGATGGTGCTTTTGTAGAACGACAGTCGGGTTTTGGCTGGAAAGAGGGCCGATTGAATTATCCGGGTCAAATATGCATTAACGTTAAGGGAGAGATTTTTGTTGCAGACACGAGGAACGACAGAGTGCAGATTTTTACTTTGGTTGAATGATCCAGTATTGGAGCAGGTTAATCCTTTTTCCATTGCACTCTCGAGAAGAAGAGCAAATTCTTGGTAGATAAGGCAGGTTCCACCAACACCAGATTCTCAGTAGGCAGCTAGACCTAGAATATGAAGTACAGTTTTCGTTCGTCAATTTTTTTGATCCTAGTCTACCTAGCTTTTTTTGCCTCAGGCGCGGGTTGTCTGATCGCCGAAGTAACATGGAATCGGATGTTGATCGTGGTTGTGGGCAACTCCATGAGCGCCACCGCCATGATCATAGTCGTCTTTATGGGGGGGCTTGGACTCGGCAGCCATGTAGGGGGCAAGATCTTTAGCAAGCGCAGAGCTTCCCTCGTGCCCTATCTCTGGTTAGAGGCTGCGATTGGCACCTATGTACTGCTATCGCCATCTCTGTTCGAGTTTCTTTCCCGCCTCTTCATCTCGCTGGCGGAGAGCGTGGACAGCAGGGCCAGCCTGACGATTGCACGCATCGTAGTAAGTCTGGCCGCGCTTTTACTGCCCGCATCTCTCATGGGTGCCACCTTCCCGGCAATGATCTCCGGGGCAGCACCTGATTCGCCCTCACAACGAACAGCGCGTACTGGCTACTTGTACAGTATTAACACCCTGGGCGCTGCCGTGGGTTGCTTTGCAGCCGGATACCATCTGCTGTTCGAGTTCTCGGTGCAGACCACCTTGACCTGTGCCTTTTTTCTATACATTTTTGCGGCTCTGTCTGCTTTTGGGGCCACTATGGTTGTAAAGTCAAAGCCCCAAGAGACCGAAACGTCGCCCCTTGCCCTGGCTAGTCACCCCCCGGTGCACAGTAGTTTGCACCGCTTTCTCAACATTGCCACCTTTGGGATTGGATTCGTCTCCCTAGGGTATGAAGTTCTCCTCACCAGGCTGGGCATATTATACCTGGGCAATACTGTATCGGTATTTGCCCTGGTGCTGACCGGCTTCCTCTTGGGGACAGGAATCAGTGCCGTGGTGGGAACTTGGTTTTACGGGGTGCTGCACCGCGACACGAAGTGGAGCAACAGTCTGTTTGGTTTCACTGCCCTTTCTGCAGGGGCTGTTATCTTGGTGACCCCGTATCTTCTCTTGAGCGATTGGGTAGTCAGCACTGACCAGCTCAGCCAGTTTGCCGATGCCCCCCCAAGAAATCCCTTGCTTGTCCTGCTGATTATAGCTCTTCCGACAATTTTCATCGGTGCCCTGTTGCCCATTGCTATCAGGATGCTTCAACCTGAGGAGGGTGGTGAGGCAACGCGAGAAGCCGCCACGCTCTACGCACTCAATACAGCCGGAGGATTGCTAGGTGCGTCTTTGGCAAACCATTACCTTGTCCCCCTCATGGGAAGCCAGGGTGTACTTATTAGCCTTGCCACAATATGTTTTGCGATAGGTGTAATCAATTTGCTCTCCCCAGTCCGAAGTTATCGCCGTTGGTCTGTGGTGGTCTTGAGCGTTGTTTCACTGGCGCTTGTTCTCATAAAAGTCCCGCCCAAGATGATTAATCTGTATGCAGGGAAAATTGCAAAAGCCACGGAGGCGCCTTCGGCGCAAATTCTGTTTGTTCGTGAAGGAAGAGCTGCAACCGTCACCGTCATTGACCAGGGGGGCCCCAAGGGCGCGTACCGCGATATGTTTCTCAATGGCGTCGAAGAAGCCTCGACACGCTATTATCATGTCCAGCTATTCAAGCTTCTTGGAATCTTGCCCCTGTTGATACATGAAACCCACCAACCAAAGGAAGTACTGGTAATTGCCTTTGGGGCCGGGATCACAGCGGGCTCGGTATTGGCTTCTGATCAGGTCTCCTCTTTGGATGTTGTCGATCTCAATCCTGATGTGGAAGAAATCAATGACTTGTTCAGTGAGGTGAACGGGGACGTTTATCACCAGCCCTTATTCAATTTCCACAACGACGACGGTCGAAACTACCTAGTTACAAGCAATAAGCGATATGACGTCATTGTTGGTGATTCGACCCATCCACGGGCCTACGATAGTTGGATTCTTTACACTGAAGAATTCTACCAGGCCGTCAAGGACCATCTTCTTCCTGGCGGAGTATTTGCCCAGTGGGTGCCGGTGCTCGGCTCCATGCAGGGAGATCTCTTCAGGATACATCTGAACACCTTTCGTCGCGTGTTCCCCAACTCCACCTTTTGGTATGTCTACGGCTCCGATCAGGCGTTCCTCCTAGCAACACCGCGGCCCTTCTCTCTCGATGCTAAAAGCTTGCAGCAACAACTGGACCGGTTGCCCGAGTGGTTTCGGGCGAAGGAATACCAGATCGATACGGTGACCCGTATCGCTGGCTTCTTCTGGCTGGATCAGCCAGCCATGGCGAGAATGATTGGCCGCGAAACAAGAGTCAATACCGACAATCGCCACTACTTCGACAAGCAATCCGCCTTGTGGCCGGTCCCGCCGGAGTGGCGGCTGCCAAGATTCCAGGCGACAGTTCTTCCCTACCTCGAAGGTGGTGAAAATACGCTTCATCCGGCTATTCGCCAGGAGCAAACGGTAGCACAACTGCTAGCCAGGTATGGTTTTTTCCATAATAAGTATGAACTGTTCAGAGCTTTCTGCCTAAAACCGGAGAATGGAAATGTGCGATATTGGATGTTTCGAGGATTCTCGGGTAGGGTGCCGGATCACCAGACTTTCTGTAAGTCGCAACGTTAGCATTGGTGGTATAATGACACCAAGATAGAAGTAAGCAGAGTGCTTGTGAGTGTAACCAATATTACTTATCATCGAAATGGTATGCTGGTGCCTGGAACGAACAAGATATTGCAAGAAAATAGAGACGGCACAAGCAGAACCATTGCAGAGGAACATCATTGCTATTTTGGAGGAAACACCGTGAAAAAGTATCTCATTGTGTTATTGGCCAGCTTAGCCCTGGCTATTGGCTGCCAGGACAAATCCCCCAAGACTGAAAAACAACCCGTCCAGGAAAAATCTGTGGTCGATGAATCCGAAGGCGGCGGCTTCAGCGGCACCGTGGCACAGACCATCAAAGTTGAGCGTTATACCTACGTGCAGGTGGATACGGGGAAAGAAACAATTTGGGCCGCCACACCTGAATTCCACGGCAAGGTTGGGGACACGGTGGCTGTCCCCGAGGGACTGGTGATGAAGAACTTTCACAGCAACACCCTCAACCGAGATTTCGCACTGGTCCACTTTGTGGGCGCTATCGGCGACGGGGAAAATGGCCAGGAACTTACTAAGAACCTGCAGATGCCTCCCGGTCATCCCCCCATGGGAGTCCAGAGTAGCAAACCGCAGGTTGAGGTTAGCGGGGTGGAGAAGGCCCAAGACGGCAAAACCGTGGCGGAGATTTTTGCGGGGAAAGAAGATCTGGCGGGCAAGCAGGTTCTGGTCCGGGGAAAGGTAGTCAAGTTTCTCCCGGAGATTATGGGCAAAAACTGGCTCCACCTGCAGGACGGCAGCGGCGGTGAGGGAACAAATGATCTGACCGTCACCACCACCGCTATGGCCGAGGTTGGTGATCTGGTACTGGTGAACGGCACGGTCTCGTTGAATCGCGATTTCGGCTATGGTTACACCTATGACGTCCTCTTGGAGGATGCCGAAATTACGGTGGAATGAAAACGAAGTCGCATAGCGCAGAGAGCATAGCGCATAGCGTCGAGAGGAAGTAGTATGTGTATGGCGCTGGGCGCTACGCGCCATGCATTTGGTCACCGCGCCAACCCAACCCTCTGCCGTCGGCGGAGGGGGATTTTCAGAGAGAAATAGGCAGAATTAATCAGGACGCAGGCAAGAGACTTCTCACTTAACGCCAGCGGCGCACAACACCTATGG
>JAJDNB010000238.1 GCA_022340905.1 Deltaproteobacteria bacterium
TGGGTGCTTTGACCCTCCTACCGTTGGCCCTGCGGGGCAATAAAAACAGAGATACAGGGCAAGATCTGGACAACAATCTTAGCAGCAAACAGGCCATTCTTGGAGGTGGCCTCGCCGGCTTGGTGCTCTTTGCTGGTGCCAGTCTTCAGCAGGTGGGTCTGGTTTACACCACCGCTGGAAAAGCAGGCTTTATCACCGGCCTCTATGTAGTAATTGTACCCATTCTGGGAATGTTGTGGAAACAATGGCCAGGCTGGGGCGCATCGACCGGGGCAGTCTTAGCTGCAGTCGGTCTCTACTTTCTCAGTGTTACCGCAGAGTTTAACCTTGCGCCTGGTGATGCCTGGGAACTTGCAGGAGCCTTCATGTGGGCCACTCATGTCCTCATTTTAGGGTGGCTCTCACCAAAAGTGGATGTATTGAAACTGGCCTGTGCCCAGTATGCAGTCTGTTCCTGCTTGAGCTTATTGGTGGCCGGGCACACTGAGACTATTACCGTTCACGGTTTGGGGGAGGCAACCATTCCCATTCTTTACGGAGGGGTCATGTCGGTGGGAATAGCCTACACCCTGCAAGTGGTTGCCCAAAAAGTAGCCCCTCCGACTCACGCAGCGATCATTCTCAGCTTGGAAGCGGTCTTTGCGGCCTTGGCCGGATGGCTCATTCTCGGCGAGGTGCTCACTGCACGTGGGCTGTTCGGCTGTGGGTTGATGTTGACAGGAATGGTTTTATCTCAGCTTTGGCCCTTGCCTGGAGACTTCACGGTCGCAGCAGGCGATTCGTGAAGTATCCGGGCTTAGTTTTTCAACTCAGTGCCTCGGCGGGATGACCGCTTACTGCTCACTTGTTTTTTGACTCTTCCATGGCCAGTTCGGCCAAAAATTCGAATACCTCCGGACCTTGAAGATCGGCTGCTTTCTCGCCCTGGGCGTACTGCATGACCCAGGCAAGATCTAAATCTTTCTGAGGAGAGAACTTGCCTTTCCTCAGGCCGAGGGAAACACTGTCCTCGTCGAAAAAGACAGGATCCTCGAATACTGTAGCCTTTCCACCGTTGGTTTTTTGCCTGGCAAAAATCTGCAGGTCGTGTTCCAGAATACCGAGAGATACCGGCTGGTAGTCCAACAGCTCGAAGAAAAGGTCGAGAGATTCCTGAACCTTTTCAGAAGATTTTTCCTCCAGACCCTGGCGACCATCTGCCACCAATTCTGCCAGGTCATCCCTGGTGTAAGTTAAGTCCAGCAGAGCCACAGCGCTGTCATATATCTTTTTGAGTGACTCCTTGCCCTTACTGACGATAACATCTTGGTCATTCATCACTTTTTTTATGTTCTTGATGCTGAACATCTCTTTCCACTCCGGACTCTTGCGCAAGGCTACATCGTCCACGGTAGTGCGGTAAATTGGCAGTTCGTTGTCGAAGACCAAGACTTCCATGATTTCGCCCTCAAAGGGACGCACGTAGACATCCAGATCCCTGACCTTTTTGTGCTCTAAGTCAGTCATATCAATTAATTCCTGGGTAAGCCCCTTGTCCAACCGTCGCTGTCCAGGAGTCTCCCGAATGGTAGTGCTAATTTTATGGAAAAGGTTGTCGAGTTTGATTTTTGCTTTAAGGTTTTCTCTGAAAGACATAGTAGGGGTCTCCTCTGGAGCGTTTTCGATTGTAGATTGATCATTGTTACTAAAGGTTTACAGTGTTTTAGCCTTTAAGGCAAATTATTAAATCTTCAAGGGTACACCTGCAATCTGCAAGCTAAAATCTGCATTCTAGAATCTTAAACTGCTTGTTTACTTTACTCACAGCATAACAGAGATTAAAGGCCATTCAGTCAAATACATGCAGGAGGATCATTAAACTAACAACAATATTGGACTTTCGCCATTGAAGTGCTATGCTTCTCCGAAATCGTTTGCAGTCCGAGGAAAAATGAATGAGAAAGATTAGCTTGTTGAAAAACAGCATACAAGACTATGACTGGGGATCAAAGACTGCCATCGCTGAACTCCTTGGACTAGGGGGGCCAGGGGAAAGGCCTCAGGCAGAACTGTGGATTGGTGCACACCCCAAGGCACCGTCCCGAGTCTACTGTGATGGTGTGTGGAGGACTTTACTCGAGGTAATTGCTGAGAATCCAGAAGAGGTTTTGGGGAGAGAAACAGCCCAGAAGTTTTCTAACGAATTGCCTTTTTTGTTTAAAGTACTTGCTGCGGCTAAGCCGCTGTCGATTCAGGCCCATCCAAACCGAAGGCAGGCCAAGGAGGGTTATCTGAGGGAAAATAACACTGGTATTCCTCTTGGTGCGGCTAACAGAAGCTATAGAGACGACAACCACAAACCCGAGATTATCTGCGCTTTGACACCATTTTGGGTTCTGAACGGCTTTCGACAACCAGAGGAAATCCTAAACTTGCTAGGAGAGATTGAGGCTCCGCCTTTGGGAGAAGCACTATCATTTCTGCGGGACCATTCTCACCGGCAGAAGTTGCAGGGATTTTTTTCCCACCTAATGACCATGGAGAAGCATAAACAGGACAAGATCATAAAAAAGACACTGGCTTATGCTAAGAAGCGTAAAGAAGAACCAATCTGGTCTTGGATTTCCAGACTCAGTGATGAATATGCGGGGGACATAGGTGTTCTGGCCCCGGCCTTTTTGAATCTCGTACAGCTTGAACCACAGCAGGCCATGTATTTAGCTGCTGGAGAACTTCACTCCTATCTCGGAGGTGTTGGTATTGAATTAATGGCCAATTCCGATAACGTTTTGAGAGGTGGGCTGACGCCCAAACACATAGACCTACGGGAGCTCTTGAACATTTTGAATTTTTCAGAGGCAAAACCGAAAATCTTGACACCGGAAATAGTCGCCTCTGGTGAAGCTGTCTACTCAACGGGAATAGCGGAATTTATCCTTTCAGTTGTTGCAGTGAGTGAAGGGACTCCATTCACGGGAGCTGGGAATCGTAGCGTGGAAATGATGATTTGTACCAGAGGCGAGGCTACGATCAAGGATTTGGGCGACGGGGAGACTACAGACTTAACCAGAGGTATTTCTATTGTCGTTCCTTCAGCAGTAGAGCAATACCGCATCGAAGGAGATGCTACGATTTATAAGGCCGCAGTGCCACTGGAATCAGTCAACTAGGCACTAGGAACCGCCAGACGATGCGGTGAAACGGTGAGACGGAGACGCGGCGATAAAGCCAGACAACAGAGGACAGACGACAGAGGACAGAGGGTATAAACTACTGAATATCGAACAGCAGAAGAAGAAACAGCAGAATGATGAAGTAATCACTTCGATCCGCCAGAGGCGGATTCGATATTCTGCGGTTCACACTAAGGTTGCTCAGATGATCCATTTTTGATTATTTTTCTCCAGAATTCTGAATTCTGCCTCCTGCCTCCTTGCTTCTAAATCCGCAATTGGCAAAGTGCCTGGTGCCTGCTTAAGATTTCACCACGGTGTTGGAAAGTTCCTCGAGGGCCAACATGAGGGCCTGAGTACCGAGTTTTCCGTGACCTTGTGCCCTCAGGGCTACATAAAGTTGGTGGACCAGAGCCAAACCAGGCAGGGCAATGTTCAAGCGCTGAGCCTCATCCAGTGCTATCCTCATGTCTTTGATGAAATGTTCAATGAAGAAACCCGGGTCAAAATCGCGTTTGAGAATTCTGGGTGCCATGTTGTCGAGGGTCCAGCAGGCTGCAGCACCTTTGGTGATGGAGCGCAACATGGTTTCTAAATCCAATCCTGCTTTATAGCCATAGAGAAGACACTCACACACGCCGATTATGGTTGAGGCGATAACTATCTGGTTACACATTTTGGCATGTTGACCGGAGCCGGCTCCACCCTGATGAACTATTTGTCTTCCCATAATTTCGAGTAGAGGCATAATGGTCGTAACAACCTCTTCATCCCCACCTACCATTATGGAAAGCGTGCCAGCACGAGCCCCCACATCTCCTCCTGAAACCGGTGCGTCAATCGCGTGAACTGACTTCGATGAGGCCACCTGGTAAATCTCTCCAGCCAGACTTGGTGAGGTGGTTGTCATGTCAACAAGGACGGTGCCCGCCTTGCAGCCTGCCAGGATGCCGCTTTCACCAAAATAAACTTCTCGAACGTCTTCCGGAAAGCCGACCATGGTGAAGACCACCTGCGACTGTTCAGCCACTTCCCGGGATGTCTCGGCCCACCTAGCGCCGTCATCCAAAAGCGGTTGAGCTTTGCTCTTGGTACGGTTGTAGACAGTAACCCCATACCCTTTCTTGAGCACATGGTTGCATATGGAGAATCCCATGACGCCTGTGCCTATCCAGCCAATGGGAGTCTCTGGGGATATCCGACTTGGTTTGTTATCTGTGGAATTAGTCATGGCCGTATCCTCATGGGTGTCGGGTTTCCAAATCCATAATATTTGGTTATAAGTTTAAGACTGAGACAATATAGCATAATGAGAGAAGTTAGTAGCCAGTGGGCATGGAGCATGAGGAATGGAGTGAAAATTTCGAAATTGTCCTTCGGACTCCCACCCTTCGGGCGGGTTCCCAGTTTCGAATTTCGAAATTAAGAATCCGCAATCCCAAATCACGCCATGCGCTTCGCTCGGAAAACGGATACGTTGACAGTGCAGCCCTTGGCTTGTTATTCTGCTTTTTAGCAGTTTTCCATTTAGTTTCCACTCATGTTTTTCGGTCTTACTGATCATGCCCCGGGGAAAGCAGAGAGTATTCCAATGGGGTTGAGATGCCAAATTTCTTATAAGGAGATAAGCAATGTCATACACTAACGTCATAGTAGAGAAGAAAGATCATATCGGCCTGATTACCCTCAACCGACCACAAGAGATGAACACCTTCAACGTACCCTTCGCTCGAGAGCTGAGTGACTCCCTCTGGGAAATGGACAAGGATCCAGAGGTACGGGTTGTGGTGATACAAGCGGCAGGCAAACACTTCTCTACTGGGATATCACTCGCCGAATTCAAGGATAAAACCAACAAGGAATACCGGGAATTTATTCGTTTGATGGACGAGCACAACCACACCATTGCCAAAATGAAAAAGCCGGTCATTGCATCGGTGAAAGGGTATGCTCTCGCAAATGGCGCAGGCTTGGTCTTTGCCTGTGATTTGGCTGTAGCTGCCGAGGACGCCAAAATAGGAACCACTGCCATTAATGTTGGTCTTATTTGTACCGGCCCGGCTGTACCCTTGGCCCGTTCTGTGGGCCGTAAAAAACTTCTCGAGATGGTCCTAACAGGTGACATGATCTCGGCGAGCGAAGCCCAAAGATTCGGATTGGTGAACAAAGTGGTACCGCCAGATGAGCTTGAACAAGCCACCATGGAACTGGCTGGCAAGCTGGCCGCCAAGAGCCCCCTGGCATTGCAGATAGGGAAAACCGGATTGTATGGTATGCAAGACGTTCCCTACCATCAATCGATCGATTATCTTAGTGAGCTCTTTGCTGCTCTTTGCAGTACTGAAGATGCAGAAGAAGGAGTACGGGCTTTTTTGGAAAAGCGAAAGCCAGGGTGGAAGGAAAAGTAGCCGTATACTTTATTCGACACTGATAGCTTCAAATATACCGTAGTATTCATGTCCTGCCCGTGATGTATTCTGGTGTGCTGGGGCGAGGGAAATTTCGGATTTCGGATCTCGGATTGATACAGGAAATTGCAGATTAGAAACTATAATTTGTAGTCCACAATCCGCATTCCGCATTCGCAATTCCGCAATCTGGTTGCTCCATAACTCCACTTCTCCGGTTCCTCTCTCCCCCCCTCCCCACTTGGTATTCTTTTTGCACTTCGCCTTTTAAACTTTTTAGGTAATAAGGCAAACCCCGTAGTGCCGTCGGAGCTGGACGGGAAAAGTACTTATCTTAACACACTCAATCGTGGAGGTTCATAAATCAATGGATGATCTATCCAAAGCCATGCATGAGGCAACTGCTTATTTGGACCGCCAAAAAGATGAAAGACCGCGGCCAGAGCCCAAAAAACCAGCACCAAAACCCGCTCCTTCCAGAGTAAGTAGTGCGGTCAGAGCCAAGACGAAGGAGGTACAGGGCAATCCCACTCTTGTGCTGGCCTACGGTGTCGCCATTGCGCTAGCGATCGTGGCTGGCGGGATAACCACCCAGTGGTTGGTGCCAGCTCTCGGTGCTGGATTTGGCATTGCTACCACCATAATATCTAAAGGCCTTACAGGAGGTGGCACAGATTATTCTTGGGTGGTACCAGCTGGTGCAGCGGGCCTTGCTCTGATTGGTGGTGTGGCAACGGTCATTCTGGTCATCAAAATAGTGAAGAGGGCAAGCGGTGAGCTCTATCTGGCAGCTCTGCCCCTGCTCGCGGTTCTGGCAGGTTTTTGTGTAGATATTTATAAGGACTTTTACCCTAACGATCCTCTTGTACGGGTTGGCTTTGCTGCGGTGACCTGCGGTCTATACGCCCTTGGAGGATTGTGGTGGAGGAGATATGGTCTTTTGAACAAAATTGCAGGTACTCTTCTTATCTTGATCTCACCCCTCGTGATTTTGGCACACGGGGTCACCAACAACCTGACCCAGGGATTGTCTGTGGCTTTGGGTAGTCTAACAACCCAAAGCTGGATAGCTCTCGGCGGTCTTGTTACTATTCTGCTTGTGACTGGTCTTCTGGCATTTACCTTAGGAGAAGAGATAAGCCCCTAACAGTCATAAACAATCAGAACAAATCAAGTCAGATCTCAATTAATTTTATGGCTAGCCATCAATTCAAGAGTATGCAGCCATCTGAAATTCCAAATTACAAATAATAAATATCAAACAAATTACAATGACCAAAATTCGAACTTACAAACCTTTCTCGTGTTTTGGTCCTTGAATATTGGAATTTGAGATTTGTTTGTAATTTGGTGCTTGTGGTTTGATATTTGACTGTCCCATTACTCCAGTGGACTCCCGCATCAGTGCTAAGGCAGCCAGGCAGATCTCAGCAGAATCAGTAGCGAAAAATCCTGCCTAATAATATTCTTGCTCTGCGTTGATCGATTGTGTAATCTGACTGAAAACTGAGGGTGGGTCCGTAATAATAAATCCACCCTTGTCAGATCTCTGGAAGGAGGCTAAGCCATGGACCCCGCTGAAAAGGTTGCGCTGAAGGAAAAATTGGCCGAGAAGGGAATTGATTTCGATAAAGCAGCTGAAGAACTTAAAGTGCCGGCATCGCTTTTGGCCCTCTATTTGAAGGAGGATTCAAATCCCGTCCCCAAAAGAATTATTGATGGGCTCAACAAAATGACTGAATAATGACTTTAAAGCTACATGAATTTACCCGCCAGCCAGAAAAGCAGCATACCCGTGACTACCGTTCCTCCTAGCGACCTGGTTTTTAGGGCAAAAACAAAGGTGGGCACAGCCACGATGAACTGGGGTCGCAAAAGATCCAAGTAGCGAGGGCTACCGCCGCTTATGAGCTCTGGAAACACCAAAGCGCTGAGGATGGCCACGGGGATAAAATCCAACCACTCGGCAAACCATCGGGGGAGCTGCCGCCGCGACAGAAAAAAGATAGGAACCCATCGTGGGATGTAGGTGACCAATCCCATCCCAAGCACCAGCAACAGATACTCAGATTTAATCATTGAAAACATTCCTCCGTCGAAAAACTGCCCCGATGGAGGCAGCCAAAACTGAGGCCACAACAATATAGCTATTTCCCGGAATCAGCAGTGCGAAACATACTGCCAAAGCGCCAGCAACCAAAGCGGTAAGAGCATACAGTCGCCCTCTGAGCTGAAATACCAAAAGACAGAGAAACATGGCAATGAGAGCGTAATCGATGCCGAATGTCCCTGCCGGAATAAACTGCCCGCCATAAGCCCCCACAATGCTACTGACGATCCAAGCCAGATTAGCAGTTTGGTTCACCACCAAAGCCCGACGCCAATCCCAATTACTACTTTGAAACCTGTTCAGATTGACGGCAAAACTCTCATCGGTAACGCCGTAGGCGAACAGCGCAGTCCAGATTTTGTCCACAGACCGGAGGTAACCAGCCAGAGAGGAACTCATCAATAAGTGCCTCAGATTTATAATTAAAGTGGTAAGTACTATGGACAAAGTAGAGGCCCCTCCACTGAGCATCGAAACTGCTACGAACTGAGAACTTCCCGCAAAAACCACGAGAGACATGAGTCCGATCTCAACAGGGTGGAGCCCCGCCTTTTGGGCCAGTACGCCAAATGCCAAACCTATGGGGAAATAGCCCAAGCAGATAGGCCAGCCAGCCTTTATGCCCTCCTTACACATGAAGGTGGTATCAAGATTCTCTTTAGCAGACTCTGTAGTATTGACCATATAAGCTCCGGTTTTGAATATTCATGGAAATCTACTATTTCCCTCCCACCGAGAGCAAGTGGTTAAACCAAGACTTTAGAGGTTCTTAGAGCACAGGTACACATTGTCTCCTAGAGGAAACTATGGCATTCAGGCTAGACTTTTTTGTACCTTAACGTATCCCCCCAGGTATCCCCACCCGCTCACCAAAAAGTTTTCATGCAAAATAAGCTGAAAAATTATTGAAAACAGGTACCTAGATAAATATTTAGGCACGATCATTGCTTTTCACTGGTGAGATGCAACTGTTGTGTGCACTAGGCTATTGGCAGTTTTAGGTGTAAATATGTTGATACCCAAGTCATTTACCAAAATACTTACCTATATTTATGTAGCTTTTTTTGCACTGATTGTGTTTCCGGCAGGGAATATTTCGGCGCAACATGTTCAAAAAGATACAAAATTGATTCATCGAGTTCGCCCTGGCGAGTCACTCAACAAGATTGCCCGGCGGTACCTCCCACTTACTGAGGAATTAACCGTCGAAGACTTGGTTGAAAAGATCAAAGTGCTCAGCGGCATAGAGGGGTCTCTCATACAGCCCAAGCAATGGTTAATCATACCTCTGGTTCGTTCGAGTCCTCTGAGAGCCAAGACTGTTCCGAAACAGAGAGATTTTGAGGCCAAAGGTATATTTGTTAATCGCTACACCATGGCCAGTCACAGAATGAAGAGACTTGTAGATGACTTGGTGGCTGCGGGGGGTAATACAGTTATTCTTGACGGAAAAGACATGTCTGGAAATCTGTCCTATCCTTCCCGAGTTCGTTTAGCTGAAGAGGTAGGGTCAAATGCCAGACCGGTAACGAGAGATCTAGCGAAAATGATTCATTACCTCCACGAGGGAGGTATACATGTTGGCGTGAGACTGGTGCTTTTCTATGATCAACTTTTGGCAGAGAAGAAACCTTCCCTGGCCCTGAGAGATGGCGTTACCGGGGATATCTTATTGGAAAATGGTATCCCAGCCTGGGTTGATCCATCTAATTTAGTTGTCCAGGATTATAATTTAGCCATTGCCAAAGAATTGGCAGAAATGGGGGTAGATGAAATCCAGTTCGACTATATAAGATTTCCTACGCAAGAAAATGTCCAATACGGTGAAGTAGGTCCCTCTGAAGAAACAGTGCCTAGATACAAGATAATCAGTGATTTTCTTGCTCGTGCCCGCAGAGAATTGGCTACGCACCAAGTCCTATTGTCCATTGATGTGTTTGGGATTGTTGCCTGGGGCAGGTCCAAAGATGTGGAAATGACTGGTCAGAAGATAGAAGAATTGGCCAGCAACTGTGACGTGATCTCGCCAATGATTTATCCCTCCCATTTTCATAATCCCTTTAGAGGTATTGTCGATCCCGGCGAACGCCCTTACTTACTCGTCTCGGAAACATGTAGGAGATTCTCACGACTGCTGAAAGACTCGCGGGCAACCCTCAGGCCCTGGATTCAGGCCTTTCCCCTTGGGACTGATCATTTTGACGAAGGATATGTTTTTGAGCAACTCAAGGCGCTGGATGAATCCCAAGCACGGGGGTGGCTGCTTTGGAGTGCGGGCAACAAGTACGATGTGGCCTGGAAGGCTTTAGCTGAAAGTATTAATGATGCCTTTGGACAAGAAAGCCTGACCTACATTATGGACAAATCCGCTGAGATTAACCACTAGGTGACCGCAGGAAAATAAAAAGCTTTCTCACTGTCGAGGACAGCCGTCTCGCCCTGGCGAGAGTGTCGCGCCAGCAATTCATGAAACATCCGGGCTAGGTATGAAACATTGGGATCGATGAGCAAAAGTGTGAGACAGGTGGGGATTAAGACCAGATGAAGCGGACGCCGATTCCGGCTGGCTTATCTTTTTTGCCTGGGGATGAATTGCTGGCCCAAACGACTTGGGCCATGACCTGCATAGATGCGGCTGGCGCCTTAACACTCAGCACAAACCTCTCCGAGAGAGGAAGGGGCTTGTCGCAATAAATAAATGCCCCTTGCATGCTTATGTCTCTCGTTTCTCCCTGGATCGAACCTTCAGAGGTCAACAGTGTAACAGGCCACTTGACCTCGACTCTGGGCTGTAACCTTCTTTCTCTGCCGTCCATTTTTTATCCCTCTTTGATGGGATAGCTTCGACACCTTTTGAGCAAAAAACCGGCTGTTGTTCTCCGCATAAAAAGCCCTTGCAAAATATTGACCAGGACCCGGCTAATAGAAGTAAATCTCACTCAGGGTCGAGCAGCGGCACAAGAGATTGTTGATGGAGTTAAACAAAGATATGCGATGCCTTAGCACTCCGATCAAGCATTCTCAAAATAGGGTACGGAAAAGAAGGGAAAGTTGCAAGACCTTTCTTAACGAACCCTAATGTTGCAGACCCATTCCGAGAAAAAACGCGCAAGAGTATGTCAGATGTGGCTGCGCACAGGCTGGGACAGGGCGAGGCGTACTCGAGTGTACGTGAAGTCCTGTCCGAGGTGAGCACAGCCTCAGATGGCATGCTATCGCGCGAGCGCAGCGGGTTTTGCCGGTCTGGGTTTGCAACATTAGGGTTACCTAATAACTCCAGAAAAGAGACCTGTAGCAGCACTGGCAAAGGCACCGATAATGAAGGTAATGTAAGCCAGCTTGAGGAAACGATACTTCTTTTTAGCGAGAAACATACCCAAGGTATAAAGTTCTTTAATTTGCACTTCATAAGTGAGGTTGGGATCATTCATGATCTCTTCCATATTCGCTTCAAAATCTTCAAAAGATAGTCGGACGAAATCAGCAAAGAAGAGCACGTTGAAGCCCGGAGATTTAATCTTTTCCTTCGATTCACGTTTAACAAAAAATGGTATTTTTGGCATGACAGCGTATGTCGCTAGTCCGATGGTCATCAAGCAAAAGGCGATCAGTACAACTATAGCCCACTTTAGATGGGGTTCGGTAATGTAGCGGACTGAGAGAGTTATAACTACTGAGGTAATGGTCAGAAGCATGTTGGCTTTCATGTCTGCCATTGAACTAAGCTGAGCGTGATGCATTCGTGTCTGACGCAGGAGATGGTCTAAATGTGACCCCAGCTGTTTGATTTCCATCAGACTTCCCCCTCTAGATGGTGTTCCCTGGTTACTGACAAGGAGAGCTATCACTTGATACTATCACTGTCAAGGTTAGAATTTCTCATGGCGTTTCCTGAGATAAGGGTTTAATATAGTTTACTAGTTTGCCGCAAAGAGGTACTTACCGTGACACTAAGAGCCAAAATGATAATTTTAGCGATGTCTTTCCTATTTCTTGTTATTGCCGTGGGAACAGCGTACCTTATTAGTCACAAGATTCTCTCATTGAAGTTTCGAGCCACTAATGACGCTCTCCATAAACAACAAGCCCCAATAACGCTCGACTTTTTAATACTAGGTGGTACATATGTTGACGAGAACATGACCATAGGAGAGGTAGTAAAGGTTCGTCTGCAAAAACCAAGGAGAAAACTTGACGATTTTCTACTAAAACTGTCAGAGATCATACCTCCCAAATACCTCCTTTTGGGGACCTTGCTCCTCTATCTGTTTTGGACGTTTCTTTTTCTAGTTTTTTTTCGGATATTCACCTGGGTAGGCTACGGTTTGGCTCTCAGTATCAGCTTTTTGGCCGGTTCCATAGTCTATTTTTTTATGCCTGACTTGATGTTTGGCATAATAGATGATGTGGTACTTTTTGGTTGGGCGGTAGCTTTCGCGGTGGCTTGCAGGTGGTATTCAAAGCGAAGAAAGGTGAAACACTCATACTCTTGATGATGAGCCAGCGGCAATTTACAGGACCAGCTTGGTCTATTATTTTATAATTCCTCTGGCTTTTCGGTCATAGTATATGAATTTTTTTTTATATAGCTGATTTTCGGGATAAAGAGTAAGCAACTCAGCATAAATATCTCTGTTCAGGTTTGTCTCCTTGGTAGGAACTTTTTTGACTATATCGTAAAGTATCTCTTCAATTCTCTCATTGCATCTTACGTCGTCATGTGATGCGTGCCCCAGGTAACTGTCTGCCTCGAAATAGAGTAATCTTACTTCTGGATCGAGAGTATCAATCGCTTCAAGTCTCGCTCCTTCGTAATTAGAATCGTTAATAAGGGTCTGTATTTTTTTTACCGTATTTGATTTTGTTTGATCTTTATTTTTTTCAAGACAACTAATAGCAAAAACCAGAAGAAAACCTACGATAGAGATAACAGTCAATCTCTTCATTTTTTTGACTCTCAAATAAATAGCTTCTTTTTTCGGGGTTTTTTAACATTAAGTTAAAAACTTTTTCACCAACATATGTCTTCTTGCACACCCACTTAGTAAAATCTATTTCAGGGAAGATTAGCACGTTCATTGTATGCACTTTGCGTACCAAGAGACTTGGATTAAAGCCAGCGGATTTGCAAAATACGTTTGCTCGCTTCACTAAGTACCTCACACCTGCAGCACTACTGGGAATACAGATTGGAATAATAAGTTAATTATTTCATATGCTTGCAGTGCGCAAGTTTGGGCGATGGCGATTATCCCAAATATATCAAATAGTTGTTGACAACTAATTTGGTTTACTTTATTTTGTATGAATTCATAACTTTGATGACAAAACGGCCAGCATGACGAAAGGAGGACATTGATATGGCGAAAACTTTGACGGAAATGGCAGCAGAAATTGTTGCTGCTCAGGCTTCACATGCGGTAATGGCGTCAGAGGAGATGGTGGTAGCACTAAGAAAGACGTTTGAAGCTCTCAAAAATATCAAAACAATTGAAGAGGGTGGTCCCGAAGGAGAGGCTCCTCCAGTAGATCCGAAAAAATCTATTCAGAGGAACTACATCATTAATCTAGAAGATGGTAAGAAGTACAAACAGCTTACTGCGAGGACTCTTGCAAAGTTTGGACTAACACCGGCAGAATATCGTAAAAAGTGGGGCTTTTCTCCCAGACAGCCATTAGCGGCCAAGTCTCTCAGCGCCAAACGTAGAAAAACTGCCAAAGCTCTCGGCCTCGGTGAAAAATTGCAGTTGGCAAGAAAGGCGAAGGCT
>JAJDNB010000243.1 GCA_022340905.1 Deltaproteobacteria bacterium
CGGGCGTAAGCCCAAATAACTTGATGACTGAACCGAGCGAGCGCTAGGCGCGAGATGGTGACTGGATGCCGGTATTTGAATATATAGCCATAGACGGGTCTGGGAAAAGCCGCAAGGGAATCATTGATGCGGACAGTGCGCGGGCTGCCAGACAAAAGCTGCGATCAGACGGTATCTACCCCACGCGTTTGGAAGAGACGCATGCAGATGAAATCAGTGAAACTCCAAGCCGGCTGCAATTCAGACTTCCCCTCCAGAGGGTGAGAAGAGCAGAGTTGGTCAGCACCACCCGGCAACTTGCCACCCTTCTCTCAGCAGGATTACCTCTGGTGTCTGCTCTGAGCGGTGTTCTCGAACAGGTGAAGAGGCCAGCCTTGCGCAAGGTTCTCTCGCAAGTGCGAGAGAGAGTAAAGGAGGGGATGAGTCTGGCGAATGCTCTCATGGAACACCCGGCCGTGTTTCCATCAGTATACACCGCCATGATCAACGCAGGGGAAACTTCGGGCACCCTGGAATTGGTGGTGGAAAGACTGGCCGATTTCGGTGAGCAGCAGTTGGCCTTACAACGAAAGATCCGGTCGACCCTAGCATATCCGCTCTTGATGCTCATTGTTGGTGTGGGGGTGGTGGTTTTTCTTATGGCGTATGTGATTCCCCGGGTCACCCAGATTTTTGTGGATATGAAACAAGAGTTGCCGCTGCCCACGACCGTCTTGATAGGAGTGAGTGAGCTCTTCCAGAAATACTGGCCATTGGCTCTTTTGGCTGTCATTGGCATCATCTTCGCAGCTCGCTATTATGTGAGTACCGATGCAGGCCGGCGGCGTTATGACAGAATGTTGCTAAAGCTGCCGGTGGTCGGGGTTATTGTGGAAAAAGTATCAATAGCTCGCATTACCAGAACCCTGGGGACCTTGCTTCACAACGGTGTACCCTTACTAAATGCCATGGAAATCGTTCGAAGCCTGGTGGGCAACGTAGTTCTCAGACAAGCCCTGGAGGAAGCCCGCCAAGAAATAAGTGAGGGAGCCAGTATAACTACACCACTGGCGAGGGGTGGTGTTTTTCCACCTTCTGTTATCCAGATGATTTCGGTGGGAGAGCAAAGTGGTAATCTGGAAGGGATGCTGTTTAAAGTTGCTGATACTTTTGACAGTGAGGTGGAGACGAGTGTGACCACATTTACTTCTTTGCTAGGACCCTTTATGATTCTGTTTCTGGCATTTTTTGTCGGTTTTGTGGTTTTAGCGGTACTTCTGCCCATTTTTGAGATGAGCCAGCTTATAGGATAGATCGATTGCGGATTTCGGATTGCGGAATGCGGATTGCGGATTTGGGATTTCCTGCAAGTTGCTTCTAATTTTAGAACATTTTAGACACTTTAGTCATTTATCAAGAGGGATTTTGCATGTATCGAGATAGCTTCGGCCTGCGGTGCAAACCATTTGGAAACACCCCCGATCCGAACTTCTTCTATTTCGCCCCTGAACACCGTAAGGCCATAATTTCGTTGAGCAGGGGGATAGAGGATAGATGTGGCCTCATGCTGTTGCTGGGAGAGGTTGGTACCGGAAAGACCACCATTTGCCGCCACATTTATGACCACGATGGCTACGTATCCGCCTACTTAAATTACCCTTACCTGACTGAATTCGAATTTTTGAAAACAGTTAACCAGGAACTGGGAATACCGGTTGGCGATGGCTCCAGATACTCCACCACGAAGGAACTTCAAACTTACCTCCTAGACAGACAGCAAAATAGAAAACCTGTGGTGGTCGTCGTCGATGAGGCCCACCGTCTAGCCATACCCATCTTGGATGAAATCTTGATCATGTCTAATTTGCAGGTTTCCCATGCCCATCTCCTGCAAATAATCTTGGCCGGGCAGCCCTTGCTCTTGGACACCCTCAGACATCCGCGCCTCATATCCCTGAACCAGCGGATAGGGGTCAGGTGCGAGTTACCGAGGCTGGATCGGGCGAATACCATCGACTATGTGGGCCATCGGTTGACAAAGGCCGGCTGCACCAATCCATCTCTTTTTACCACCCAGGCTTTGGAGAGCATCTATGAACGGTCCCATGGGACACCCCGCCTCATAAATCAGCTTGGCGAGCGGGCACTGAACGAAGCCTACCAGTATGGCAAGAAAAGAGTGGGAAGGCGGGAAGTAATGCAGGCAGCCGACGATCCTCTTTACCAACCGTTGTACGGGCCCATGCCCAAACAAAGGACTAGGAGAACTGCCCTGGGCGGTGCAGCATTGACCCTCGCTGCCGGGCTATTGTTCAGCGTCTGGTATTTTGGCTTTGGCGGCAAGTTCTATTTCCAGGTGCCCGCACCTACCGCTCAGTTGTCAATAGAGAACCGTACTCTCATCAAAAAGCCGATAGTGATACCAGAATTTGCCAAAAAGTTGGCAGACGAGGAGGTAGATGGAGCTACAGTGGGTCCCGACAGGACAGTTGCCGTTTCCCTCTCCAGTGAGGAGACAGCGATTACGCCTGATTATTACGATCCTGAGATGACGGGCATTAGAGAACCACTGGCGATTCAGGATGCTCTTCCAGATATCAAGCTCAATGCCATAGCCTGGGATGAAAATCCCGAAAGAAGTATAGCCGTTTTGAACGAGCGAATTGTTCATGAAGGCGACTTCTTGGGGGAGGTCAGGGTACTGAGAATCAAGCCCAATCATGTTGTCTTGCTCCAGGGTGATATTCATGTAATCAAAAAGATCTACAAAGAGGAAAGAGAGCAAATTCCTGAAATCGGTGCGGCCGAGCCCAGCGATTACGAGGAAAACATTACGGAGCCACAGGCAGAGGAGGATTCCTCTTTTACCGATTACCGGCCAATTATCAACTTCGATTACAGGACGTCCAAGATGACTCCTGAAGCATATGATAAATTGGACAAGCTGGCTACCATTGCCATATTGAGTCCAGACTACGAGATCGTTATCCGCGGATACACAGACAATGTGGGATCCTACAGGTTCAATGAAAGGCTCTCGAGGTCGCGGGCGGGAATTGTTAAAGACTATTTACTCGAAAAGGGCATAAGTCCAAAAAGAATTGAAACCATAGGCATGGGAGAGGTTGACCCTCTCGTGCCGAACGATACCCCAGAGGGGAGAGCGATAAATCGGAGGGTAGAGATAGAGTTGGTGCCGGTTGGGGAGAGTTGAAATTCCAGCACGGTCGTTGTCACTGAAGTGAACCAACTTGGCTCTTCGTTTGGAGGCTTAAAAATGGAAATGCGGCGTTGTTCGGTCAGGCTTATCTTGAACAGATCCGGCTTCACCCTGATCGAGATAATGGTGGTTATTATTATCCTTGGCATCCTGGTAGGACTCGTAGTACCACGTTTAATGGAGAAGCCGGAAAAGGCGAGGAAGGTCAAAGCCCAAATGCAAATAGAGAGTATTTCTGCGGCACTGAAGGAATACAAACTGGACAACGGCGACTATCCCACCACAGAACAAGGACTCGAGGCCCTAGTAGAGAAACCCTCCATTGGCAAGATTCCCAAAAAGTACCCTGAGAAGGGCTACCTCTCCAAGATTCCAAAAGATCCTTGGGATAATGACTATGTTTATATCAGTCCAGGGGAACACGGTGATTTTGATCTTATCTCCTACGGCTCTGATGGTGAGGAAGGCGGCGAGGGAAAAGATGCCGACATACAGAGTTGGGAGATCGAATGAATCGCAGGGCTTTACTCTGGTGGAGCTTGCCGTTGTTCTCATGATTCTGGCGGTAGTCGTTGGACTGGTTCTCCCGGAAGCTTCATCTTTTTTATTCCGTAGCGATTTGAAAGCAAGCTCAAGGCGGTTGGCAGGGGCGGTGTCTTACGCGAGAAGCCAGGCTATGATAGAAGGCCGTCCCTGGGAACTTACTTTAGATTTAGACACAGCTAGCTTCTGGGCTGCCGCTTTAGTCAAAGAGGACTCATCGTCTGACCTCGATACCGTAAGGAAGCGAACACTCGCGGGAGAGGTTCGCTTCATGGATGTGCAGAAGTTGCCCGATGAGACCAAGCGAGCTGGCCGTGTGGTCCTCCTCTTCCATCCCAAAGGTCTGGTTGAACCCGCAGTGATTCATCTGGTCGGTCCTGGCAAACAAATTCAGACTCTATTTGTCAAAGCGTTCAATGGCCGTTTGGTAGCACGGGATGGATATCTGGAGGAGAGTGGGTAGTGCTCTCTTCAGCCGGCAGGAGGCAGCTGGCAGCGGGCAATAGGACGACCCGCCCGCCTCGCCTGAGGGCGAAGCCGATGGCGGGCAGGCGCGGGGAAGGGGAGAGACGGTGACGCGGCGAAGAGATGACTACAAATGACCATAAACGACGGGCGTCAGCCCTAATGACGGCAGAGCCGAATGACTGTATGTGGTTGAGATGAGATACTTTAGGAAAAAAACCGGAGCACGAGGCTTCACACTCTTAGAAGTACTAGTGGCGGTTGCCATTTTGGCCATTGCTATGGTGGCCATCCTCAAGGCAAATGTGCAGAGCCTTGATACGCTGACGAGGAGCAGAGAAACGAGCATGGCTTCTCTGTTGGCAGCAAGTAAACTGGCGGAGGTGGAAGCGGCCGGCGTGGCGAACTGGAACGAACTGCAGGGAGATTTTGCCGAGGATCACTCTGATTATAGCTGGGAGGTGGAGACTTCCAGTACCGAGGTGGAAGGACTTTTTCGGGTGGCAGTGACTGTCCAGCGCAGCGGAGCAGCACCGGGTAGAGGGGTGAGGATAGAGGAACTGCTTTTTGCACAATAATAGGCAGAGTGGGCATAGGGCATAGAGCATAGAGAAGAAATCAAATATCGAAATGGGCGATATGATTGGCAAACAAGACAAAAATAGAGAAGCTAAGGGGGGTTTTACTCTCCTCGAAATCCTTGTTGCCATTGCCATTCTTGCCCTGGTTGTTTCCAGCCTCTATGGAGCCTACAGCGGTACCCTGGATACCACCCAAATGGCGGAAAATTTAAGGGACGTTGATCAAGTGGCACGAATGGCCTTGATGCAGATGGTTGATGACTTCAAGTCACTTTACTACCAGAAATCACAAGGGGAGGGTGAGGAGTCTCCTTACAGCTTTGGAGGCGTTACGGAAGCAGAAGGGGAGGGTGGCCCAATCGTCTCCTTTGCCACTACCTCACGCCTGGACTTTGACATGACCTTTCCCGGTCAACGAATCAATCGGGTGAGCTACATAATGGAAAAACAACCGGACAATCACAAGCTTTATCGACTTGTGCGGAAAGAGCTGCCCTTTGCTGACCTGGCCGGGGAAAGACAGGAACTTTTGGTTGAGCTTGCAGACGGAGTGGAGTCATTATCCCTGACCTATTTTAATGAAGATGGCCAGGAATTTTCTCAGTGGGACAGCAAGACCCAAGGACTTTTACCACGGTTAATCTCTATTAAGTTGCAGATGGCAGGTGAGACATCCCGGGTATTTACCACGTCAGTGGCTATTCGAGTGCAGGAGGAACAAGAAAGCGGGCAGCAGGCGGCTGGCAGCGCTCGATGACGCGGTGAGCCGGAGACACGGTGACGCGGAGAAGGGGAATAGAGGTCAGAGGTCGGAAGTGAGACTACAGAGGGCGGATGGAGGCAGATGGCAGGAAAGAGTATTTACTACGAACAGCGAGACGACCCGCCCGCCTCGCCTGAAGGCGAAGCCGATGGCGGGCAGGCACCGTGATGGGGAGAAACGGAGACGGGTCCAAGAAATGACTACAAATGACCATGAGTGACGGCCGAGAGGCCTAATGACGGCGAAGCCATATGACTTGACGTTATGAAACAGAATAATTTCATGAAAAGCAAGAAAGCCGGAGAGCAACATAAGCAATCGCCATTGGGACAGAGGGGTGTGGCACTGATATTGGTGCTGCTTATGGTAAGCATTCTGGTAGTGTTGGTGCTGGAAACTCTGCGTGCCATGCAGGTGGAGGGGGCAAACTCACGGCAGTTTCAGGACAGTCTTCAGGCCGAGGGTGTGGCCAAGTCCGGGGTGAGTTTGGCAATATCTTTGTTGGCAGAGGATCTCGCCGAGAACGAGGTGGACCATCTGGGAGAGCCATGGGCCGGGTTGACCAAACCTGATTCTTTACCGGTGCAATTACCAGAAGACGGGACTCTGGAAGGGAAGGTAGAAGACGAAGCAGGTAAATTCCCCATCAATTACCTGGTGGATAATGAGGGCAAACCTCAGGACATCTATCAAAAGGTTTTGACCGGGATGCTTACAAATACACCTTTTCAGTTAGGAGAAGAGGAGGCGCGGGGTCTGGTTAGTGCGATTACCGACTGGCTCGACAAGGATGATGAGGCAACGGGAGAACTCGGGGCGGAAACATCCTACTATCAAAGTCTAGAGAATCCGTATGAGGCCAGAAACGGCCCACTTACCTCTCTAGCTGAGCTTCAACTGGTTCGGGGCATGACCGATGCGCTCTACTTTGGCTCAGAAGAAAACCCTGGCTTGAGAGACCTTCTGACAGTCTACAGCAATGGCAAAATCAACATAAACACCGCAAGCCCCTACATTCTTAAAGCGCTGGTAAGCAATAGTGTTTCTGAAGATACAGCTCAGGCATGGGCGGAAAGCGTTGTGGCATACCGGGAAGAACCCATGCACTGGGACTTTTTGGGGGAGCCGGACTGGTACCGTAATAGGATGGCTGGGTTCAACGACATCAGCCTTCCAGCCGAACTTATTACAACCCAGAGTAGCCATTTCTCGGTGAAACTTACGGGCAAAGCGGGGGTGGGAAGGAAATCGATTTTCGCTTGTCTTGAAAGAGTTAAGTCCGAAGGAGAGGAAGGGAAGGTAAAGGTCTTGATTCGCTATTGGGAAGTTTACTAGTCAGCAACTAAGCACATTTCTAACCACGAAGCACACAACGGGCACAAAGAACAAAAACTGTGAAATTTTGGCCACATTAGATAATAAAGTCTTGAGCTGTTTTGGATTGGACATAGAGAAGGTTTTCTCTATGTGTACTTTGTGGTTCTATTCTTGCTATGATCGGAATGGGGGAAATTGAGTCATGCCTGAGAAAATTCTCGGAATCGATATTGGCAGTGGCCATATAAAGGTGGTTCAGGTGAGCCGCGGCCTCAGAGCTAGCCAGATGACGGGATACGGTAGTGCCACGTTGCCGGAGAATGCCGATCCCCAACTGGTAGCCACCACTCTTACCGGCTTGATCTCAGAGGAGAACCTGGAAAGTGACCGCTATCGTGTTGCTCTGCCAACCAATGAGACATTTCTGAGACGACTCAGCTTTCCTTTTTCTGCCCCGCGCAAGATTTCCCAAGTAATAAATTTCGAGATGGAACCGGGCTTGCCTCTCCCCCTCGATGCAGTCAGGGTGGACTTTGTCATAACGGAATCCCTCCCCGACGGCACCCAAGGAGTAATCGCTGCCGCGTTTCCCAAGTCCGTCCTTGATTCTTTGCTGTCAGCGCTTCAGGAAGTAGGAATCCAGCCTGAGATGGTTGATTTGGACGGCGGTAATTTGTTTTATATTGCCAGCCAATTTAAGCAACAACTGCCGGAGAAATTGGCCATTCTAGATATTGGTAATCGCAAGACCGATCTTCTCTACCAGAACCGGGGAAAGGATGTGTATCTGCGGTCGCTGAACATGGGCTGTGGTCAAATGTCGTGGAATATTGCAGAGAAGTTGGGGATATCGGTGGATGAGGCCGCAGAGAAAGTTTTTTCTGTAACCTCGGCTGAAGGGGCAAATCCTCCCCTGCAAAGTGCTCTGGAAGGTGCAGTTGAGTTACTGGCCCAGCAGATTGAACTATCTTTGTTGGCAGCGAATGCCCAAGACCGTGAGGTGAGGCCAGAATTGATGCTATTGAGCGGGGGGGGATCACTGATAAAAGGTTTGCCTGAAGCTTTGGAGAAAGCCTTGGGAATGAAAGTGCTTTGCCTGACTGATATGGAGAATATGGGCTTTCTCGACCAGTTTGGAGAGCATAGAGCAGATGTGCCTGTGTTTTCGGTGGCAGCGGGTTTGGCCTTCAAAGGCACAAGCCGCAGATTGGGATTCAACTTCCAAGCTGAAGAGGCACAGGGACTAAACCCATTGATAAAGTGGCGGCACCAGTTGAGCTACGGTGCCGTAGCCTGCGCACTTGTAGCTTTTGCCTGGCTTGGTTCAACGGGGATAGATATTTATACAAAGACACAGAGGCTAGCCCGAATCGACAAGAGTATCGATGAGGTCTTTCAGCGAACTCTCCCTGACTTCAAGGGATCAGTTCGGCGGGAGCAGTACGCGAGTGTTGTTAGGAACAAGATTAACGAACTCAATGAGTCGGTAGCACTTTTTGGGGCAGAGGCCAGGCAGTACTCCTCGGCGGAGTTGCTCCGAGTTATCAGTTCGGCAATTCCGAAAGAACTGGATGTAACCCTGAGCTTGTTATCGGTAGATAACGAGCGCGTCAGAATGAGCGGGCGAGCAGATGCCTTTAATACCGTTGACGGAGTAAAAAATCGTTTGGCAGCATTAAAAGACTTCGAAGAAGTCACCATTACGGGGGCGAAGGCGGCAACAGACGGTAAAGGGGTTCAATTTGGGCTGGAACTGCTCCGCCAACAGCTCGCAGGAGAAGGCTCATGATGCGACTTACCCGTGAACAGTTACTTGTGGCCGCGGGAATTATTTTGGTGCTCCTCGTGGTGAGCTTGTGGATAGTGCGCCCAATTTTGACGAAACGCAGAATGCTGGCCGCAAAAATTGAACAGAGTGAGAAGCGGTTACAGGAACTCATCAGTCTCGAGCGGCTTTTCCAACAAATGAAAGCAGAGAGCGGGAGAATCGAGAGTAATTTAAGCCAGCGGTCAGGTGAATTTACTTTATTCGCCTTCCTCGAAGGCTTGGCCGGCCGTGACGGAATAAAAGGACAGATTGAATTCATGCGACCATCTGTGAAACAACTGAGTGATAAACACCAAGAGGAACAGGTGGAGATGCGGCTCAAAGGTGTTTCACTTGAACGGTTGATCCCATACCTCTACCATATCGAGACCGCGCCCGAGCAAATACGCGTCAGGAGGCTCACCATTAGACCACAGCAGCGAAATCCATCTGAACTGGAAGTGAATATGTTAGTGGTAACTCGTAAATTGAGCGGAACTGGGAGAGTGATGGGGAGTAAAGAGGCGCGATTAGAAATCACTAGGCACTATGCACTCCATCGACGAGCTCAGTACAAGTAAGCTCTAGGCGGTGAATAGCAGCCGGCGGGCAGATGAAAGATGAGAGACGACAGACGACAGAGGACAGCAAGTAGAACTTAGAGGTCAGATATCAGAGGTCTGAGGTCAGGTATAAGCTGATCTCTGATCTCCGACTTCTGACCTCTGCGATAGACGGTTTCTACGATTTGAACGACTTTAACAACTTGAACGGTTTTTTAACATTTTAGGCATTTTAGACATTTAATTCTGTGGATTGCGCCCGCCCGCCTCGCCTTGCTCGCATGGCGGGCGGGGATTTGAGGGGGCATAGGGCATAGAGTGAACACTGATAAGTGCAGGGGCGGGTTTTATACCCGCCCGAAAAGCTTTTAGGACTGGCAGATAGGCATGAAGCGTTTCCTGAACAAAAGAGTCATAGGGTACTTTATCTGGGCAATGGTTCTCGCCATGGTTCTGGTGATATGGCGTTTTCCCTATGAGAGGTTGCAAGAGAAGCTCGAGGCGGTTGCAAGCGCGAGTTTAGGATTTCAGTTTGACCTCACAGACATGTCCCTCACTATCCTACCACCTGGGCTTAAGTTCGCTAAATGTGCTGTGAGATCAATGGATGTGGGGAGCGAATTGCTTTTTGAAGCGACTAAGGTTCATACCCGTTTCAAACTGTTACCACTACTGAAGGGAAGTCTTGCCTTTACTGTTCGTAGCAAGGCGTATGGGGGGTCTTTGAATGGAGACTTTCGCTTAACGCCGATCCATAATTTTCAAAACTATCGGATACGGGTGTGGGCACAGACGGTCCGGCTGGCAGATCAGAGCGGTATTTTTTTGCTCCTCGGCCGGCCACTCGAGGGAGAAATTTCAGGAGATATGGAGTTGCAAGGGGTAGTGGGTGATTTGGTGAATGCTGCTGGTGGGGGGAATTTTAAGCTTGTTAACGGGAGTTGTCCGATCGATTCCCCCTACTTGAAGGCGAGGACCTTGGAAGGACTCAAAGTGTCAGCTACCGTCGAGGTCTCTGGGGGAAATGTAAAAATACGGGATTGCCAGTTTAGTGGCAAGGAATTCCAAGGTACCCTTGACGGCGAAGTAAAACTTGAGCCGGAGTTGAGCAGCAGCGCTCTCAACCTGGCGGGGCAGGGCCAGATAGAGGCTGAAATGATCGACCTTCCCCCGGACAAGCTCAGAATGGCAGAAGCTTTTCTTAATCGGGGGAAACCTCTACCGTTCCACGTGAGAGGAACCATCGCAGAACCCCGCCTGGTGTTATTCTGATTTTCCTCGTTGTCAATGAGTCTCTTGGTCATTAGGTCATTGCGCTCAGCGCTGTAGCGCTTCGCTGTCATTATGCCTCCGGCGTCATTTGTGGTCATTAGTTCACCTCGCTACGCTGTCATTCATAGTAGACTATCATTGTTGTGAGGAAACAGCTTAATGACGGCCGTAAGGGCTAATGACGGGCGCAGCCCTACTGACGGCGAAGCCAAATGACCCAATGACCTAAACATTGCCTAACTCATAGTTTTTGGTCACCAGTGGTGAACTGTCTATTGATACCCGAATTCTTTAAGGGCTCGGGGGTCTTTCCGCCATTTCTTCTGAATACGCACCCATAACTCCAGATAAACCCTAGCACCAAGCAGTTTTTCCATGTCAAGACGGGCCTGTTTGCCGATCTCCCGTAACATTGCACCTCCCTTGCCGATGATGATTCCTTTTTGGGAAGGTCTTTCAACATGAATATCAGCCTGAATGCGGATTAGATTCTTTTGCTCATCTTCTTTAAAGGAGCCAACTGTAACTGCCACGGCATACGGGATTTCCTCTGAGGTCAAGTGCAAAATTTTTTCTCTGATAATTTCGGCACAGAAAAAGCGCTCTGGTAAATCGGTAAGCGTATCTTGCGGGTAATAAGCAGGCCCGGCGGGCAGGAGTGAGACGATTTTGTCAAGAAGCTTATCGATCCCCAAGTTATGGAGGGCGGAGATACAAACTGAACCTTTGAACTGATGCAAGCCTGTAAATTTTTCAACTATCCCGGATAGGGATTGTTCCGGAACCAAGTCTGTTTTGTTCACAACTAAGAGGCTTTGGGTTTCAACACTTTGAAGCGCCTCGAGCACGGACTGATTACTCTTGTCGTGCGGTGATTGTGCCTCCAACAAGAATAGAATCAAGTCCACAGTTGACAGGGTGGCCAGGGCAGTACGAACCATGGCAAGGTTGAGTATACCCTTGGCTTGGTGAATGCCAGGAGTGTCCAGAAAAACCATTTGGTAGTGAGAAGTGGTCTTTACGGCCAGAATCCGATTCCGAGTGGTTTGGGGTTTTGGAGATATAATTGCGATCTTTTCCCCAATGAGTCGATTTAACAAGGTGGATTTACCTACATTGGGTGCACCCATTATAGAGACGAAGCCGGATTTGAAGTCGCTGGGCATTATCTTCTCTTACTTTTCGATTGGCACTGAATATGGAACCAGCCCTTCGACGCGCTCCCCGCGACCCCTTCGACTAGCTCAGGGCGAGCTCGAGCGGGACAGGCAGGGCAGGTAGTCAAAATCCTGCTGGCATAGGGCATTGGGCATAGGGCAGAGAGCAGAGAGCATAGAGTAAAAAAACGTAAGGCGCACCCGCCATCGGCTTCGCCTTCAGGCGAGGCGGGCGGGTCCTCTTGCTGTGCCCAGTTGAATCCGTCCCCTTTCTGCTGACCTCCGACTTCCGACCTCTGATCTCTCAATGCCATGTGCTTTTCTTGCAGGTCACAGATCGAAAGCTGCCTGTTGTAAGCTGCCCTCTGTCTGCTGGTATTCCCCATTTTAGCAGCATAAAAACCGGCGAGCAATGGTATCGTTCTTGCATTATGCCAAGGGGTCAACAATCGGGCTAGACCTCGACATATTTGCAATGGTTGGAAATATATACAGACTTGTATTTCCCCAAGAGTAATCTTTGGATGAACGACAGGTGACGGTAAGGGTTGAATTGGTATTCTGGGGAGTCGGTCATTTATAGAGTGCTGTTAGGATGAGTGAAAGAGCTACAGAACAGCCGCTGAGATGGCATATGAATCACACCGCTCTAGAGGTCAAAATGGCTAATCCGAAGGATATACCATACTTCGTCAAAGTCAACGGTTGTAATAATTGCAAAGTATTCAGATCTTACACCTCTTTAACCGGAACCGAGTACGGCCAAAATGACGATCTCCACGCCAAGTGTGTGCACATGGGGTGTGATGGTTACGGCCACAACATTTTGGCTCCCTTTATTACCCCCATTGAATATTTACGTATCGGTCTCAATACTGGGCTGCGCAAACAGGCGGTGGCAAAGGCCAAGCAAGTCATTGCCCGTTTCAGCGAGTTCTATGATCATAAAGGTAGGCTGAAATCCTGGGTCGGAGAAGCTCTCTCTAAGGAGAAGTTTGGCAAGGATAAGAGCGAGCGATCCTGATGTTGCTGGGTAATTCTTGTGACTTTTCAGAACAAGCGTGCTACCATGCTCAGCCAATAATGGCTCGCGGACTGGAGATATTTTGCTAATGGGTGAGCAGGATACCTACCCTATCATCACCAGAGAGCTCATTAATACAGTCCGTGATCGTTTGCAGTACATCTATTTGGATATGCGCCGTATTGGGCCCAATACTCACGAGCATGATTTGATGATGGAATGCGTGCGGGAAGCAATCACTCCTCACTTACCGTTTAGCATGGACAAGCTGGAGGTGGTGGTAGATGAGGCCTACGCGCTTTATTTGAATTTTCTGGCAGTAGAGAAATCCAAGGAGTATTAGGGACAAGCTTTACATCTATGAATAGCTCTTAAAGCGTGGATATTCTATGAAAGTACATTCGGCGGGACTCACCGACACAGGCAGAAGAAGAGAGAACAACGAGGACTCCTTCCACAACGACGATGAGGTGCGTCTCTATATCGTTGCTGACGGTATGGGAGGACACCGGGCGGGCGAAGTCGCCAGCAGCACAGTGGTTAGCAGCGTCAAAGACTACATGGAGGCCTTTCATACCTCTCCTGCGGCCAAAGAGTCTTTGGAGAGCAACATGTCGCCGGGAGCCACAGCAGTTTGTCATAGCATAGAGTTGGCCAACCGGGTGGTATTCCAGCTTTCCCAAGATCAGGGGTCATACAAGGGTATGGGTTCAACTGCTGCGGTTGCCTATTTTTTTGAGGACACCTTGATAACGGCCAATGTGGGAGACAGTCGAATTTACCTTATTCGCGAAAATGGAATCGAGCAACTCACTCAGGATCACACGCTCCTTGCTGAGCATATGCGTAAAAATCCTGATTGGGATCCCAATAACGCCTCAATTCCAATGAAGCACATACTCGTAAGGGCAGTTGGAATCCATGAGGTGGTGGAAGCAGACGTGTACGAAACGCAATCTCTTCCGGGCGATTTGATCTTGATGTGTAGCGACGGCCTTACAGATATGCTCTCTGACGAAGAAATTCACCAAGCTGTGCTAGAAGGGGGAGAGCTCAAGGAGGTTTGTGAACGATTGGTGAATATGGCAAACGAGCGAGGCGGCTTAGACAACATCACCACGGTGCTCTTGTTCGTTCAGAAGGAAGATAAGGGGCTTTTGCAGAAGTTATTTAGATCCAAGTAGGTGGAGTCAGCGTAGAGGTTGAATCGCTGGCGGGCGGGGTGATTTCATGGCTCTATTAACGCTCAAGTTTAAGGACCTGCCTTTAAAAGAGATCCAACTTGCGGGGGATAGTAAGACAATAGGCAGAGAACCGGCAAATGATATCGTGGTAGAGAATCTCTTGGTTTCTGGATACCACGCTCGCATCGATCCGGCAGGCAGGGAATATGTCCTAACGGATTTGCAAAGCAAGAATGGGACATTCGTCAATGGCGAGCGGATTACGAGTACCAAATTGAAGGACAATGACCAGATTCTCATAGGCAAACACACCCTTGTATTTGCCCTGGATCCAGCTGAGATTCAGGAGGACCCAAAACTCACTGAGGAGACCATGTTCATTCAGGTGGCACAGGGCGAGGCCGAACCATCAGAAGAGGGACCTGTGGTACCGGGCCTTGACAGCACGGCAGTGTCTACTGAGCGCCCGGCGGTTTTGGCCTTTGTGTCCGGTGGGAGTGGGGAGCATGAAATCAAGAGAAAGATGGTGAGACTAGGCAAGGGCGAAGAAGCTGACATCCCTATCGGGGGGCTTTTCACCCCGAAAGTGGCTGCAACCATCAGTAGGCGCCCTACAGGATACCATCTCAGCCCCATTGGACGTGTCAAGGTTAAAGTAAATGGTGTCCAAATCGGCAGCAGCTATCGACTTAGAGAGTTCGACAACATTGAGATAGGAGCAGCGAAGTTACAGTTCTACTATAAGGGCTAAAGGGTGGAATATTGGAAAAATGGAAAAGTGGAATAATGGCTCAAGAGGATATGTAAGTATTCCTGATTCCCAATATTCCAACATTCCAGCATTCCATTATTCCAGGAGTACTTAGATAGACGTTTAGACTGGGATTAGAGAAAAGCGATGCCCCTGAACGGTGATGTCAAAACTTTTCCTTTGTCGGCGATCGTCCAGATGATCCATGACGAGCGCAAGACTGGCATGCTGGCCGTGGTAAATCCCAGACGTCGCTGCACTATCTACTTCAAAGGAGGCATCATAATATTTGTCCGGGGCAATACAGATGCCGAGCTGAGGTTGGGTGCTCTTTTGTTAGCAAATAATCTTATTAGTGAGGACCGGCTTGAGGATATGCTTGCAGTTGCCAAAGCCATGGAAAAGCGGCTGGGTACAGTCCTGCTGGAGAGGAACCACGTAACCAGTGAACAACTGGCAAGCATTCTTAATCTCCAGTTCAAGGAAGTGGTCACCTCAACCCTCAGCTGGGATGACGCTAAATTTACCTATACCGACGGCCTGGACGGGTATGTCGAAGACATCAAGGTCGAGCTTGATCCTGTAAGGCTGGTGGCGGAGGCAAGAAAGCGGGGTGAATTCAAAGGCATCATTCCCAATGATCAAGTAGTCTTTCAAATAAATCCCCGGGTCGATACGACTAAGTCCGTACATGCCGCGAGAGATTTGCGAGTTCTCTTGCTCCTAGATGGCAGACGGAGTGTGGCACACATTATAAAGGAAACGAGCTATTCTCGACTGGCCGTATACCGATCCCTTGCCAAGCTCCACGCCCAAAACGCCATCATCAGAAAAGGTGCGGACAAACAGCCTGCCAGAGCTGCCACCTTGGAACTCACTCCTGTTACCACTCTCTATTGGAGTATGCTGCAGCTAGTCATGGCCGATCTTGCCGAGGAACTCGGCCAGAGCAAGGCGGCGGCATCACTTACAGCCTCTCTTACTCAGTCCGCCTATTACGAACATTTTCTAAAGGCTTTCAGCATGGATCAGGATCTTGCTGCCAACATTAACAAGATGCAGGCCCTGATCAGGCAACAAGGGCGACCACTTTCGCAACAGGATGTCATTAACGGTTTCAATCAAGCGGTTATTGGTCTCCTCAGTGAAGAATATCAGTATCTAGGATTCAAGGCGACTCGAAACACGGTACAGCGGATCAGGGCAACCCTGGCAAATGTGCCTGCTAATCAGCGGCCACTAGCCCAGGCAATAAGTAAATTTCTTGAATATTATCAGAATGAAGATTACCTCAAAGGTGCCAAAAAAGTGGCGACTGCTGAGGTGCCAGCTGCCAAGGGGACCGCTCAGCACAAAGTCCACGCCGTCAAGGCGGACGGCACAGGCGGCAATGCTGTTATCAATTTTTATAACGATATGTTTCAGTTGGTAATACATGATCTTCAGAATGTGGTGGGGGCAAAGGCGCTCGGTTTGTTTCAGGGACTGATTCAAGGCTCCAGACACTCTGGAACTCTTCAAGGCCTTTTCGACATGCAGCAAACTGCTGCCACCACTCCCTTGCGACTGAAGGAAAAGATCAGTACTGGTGAACTAAAAATAAGCACCCAAGATCTGGTTCAGGCTTTCCAGCAGGTTTTGGCGGGGCTTCTCGTTGAGGAAAGTCGACTCTTGGGCCCGAAGGCGACTGATTCGACCATGTCTCGGATGGTGGAAAAAGTGGCTGCAAGCCATCAACAGTTCAGACCATTATTGGAACAACTCTCGGCTACTTTGAAGAGCCAGCCGGGTTAGATAAGAAGATGGGGAAAGATAATTAACTCCAGGGTCGATTCCGAGCATGATGAAAACACTAGGCAATCGACCGTACACTAAAAAGACAATGAAGGGGAATCCTCATGGTTGGTGGCAAAAACCCTTGGATAGCACAGGCATTTATCCTGGTCCTCTATATTCTTACCCTGGTAATCTACAGCCGGGCAAAGAAGGAATACGTAGGTGGCAAGATCGGAGCGGCCATTAATTTGATTATGGTGTTTGTCGCCTTTCTCTTTCTTTCCGACTACGTGGATTATTTCCTCAGTTCATTGTTGCCACTGGGTGAGCAGGCCAGATTTAGCGTCAAGATTCTTTTTAGGCTGGTTGCTATTTGCGTTCTTGCCTTTGGCGGTTTGCGGTTTTTCGCGAGCAAACCAGCGGAGGGTGGGCTTTCTCGGCCAGCACCGATGCCAAAGATGGACGCGATTCCGACTGCCGATATGGCTGATCTCGACTCTGTAGTTCAGGCAGGCATGGAGGAAGTTGGCACTGCGTCAACTCCCGCGGGTGCGTCTACTGCAGTAGTGCCTGACATAGGGCCCGATGACACGGTGGTGGTACAGGAGGTCTCCCAGTCAAAGCCCAGGCTTGGGCGTTACGAGATTCTGGAAGAACTCGGTCGCGGCGCCATGGGTATAGTTTACAAAGGGCGCGACCCCAAACTCGACCGGTTGACGGCCATCAAAACCATCCGCTTTACTGATGATTTCGATGAAGATCAGGCAGGCAAGATTAGAGAGCAGTTCTATCGAGAGGCCGAGGTAGTGGCCAAACTATCCCACCCGAACATCGTGACCATTTACGACGTAGGGGAAGATTTGGACCTTTCCTATCTGGCCATGGAGTATTTGGAGGGTGAAAGTCTCGAAACATTCGCCCGCAAGGAACAACTTTTGTCCATTAGAAAGACAATTGATGTGACAGCCCAGGTGTGTGATGCCCTGGCCTACGCCCATAACCATGGCATTGTGCATCGTGATATCAAGCCGGCTAACATTATGATTCTGAAAAATGGCCTAGTGAAGGTTACGGACTTTGGGATTGCCCGGGCCACAGCAAGTTCAAAGACGCGCACCGGAGTGATAAAGGGAACGCCCTACTATATGTCACCCGAGCAGATATCCGGGATGAAAGTCGACGGTCGCTCGGATATTTTTTCTCTGGGAATTGTTTTTTATCAGTTACTAACTGGAGAACTTCCCTTCGGCGGAGAAAATCTAGCGGCCATCATGTATCAGATTACAACCGTGGATCCAGAGCCACCCACAAAATATAACCCCAAGATTTATAAGGCAGCCGTGGCAATCTTGAATAGGGCATTGGAAAAGAACCTCGAATCACGTTATCAAAAGGCACAGCAGATGGGAGACCATCTGCGGCTCTTGGCTCAGAAGCTCGACGAGCTCAAAGGCAAGGCGCAAGCCCAGGCGCAATAGGGCGCATAGGGCATAGCGCATGGGGCAAGGAGCTAAATTATTGCGGATTTCGGATTGCGGATTTGGAAATGAGAGAATTAGTTGATTAGAAAATTAGCCAATTCGTAAAAATCGTAGAACTCGTAAATGGTAAACGGTAAACGGTGAAGCGTTAAGCACTTGTGGTTTAAACTAATTCCCTAATTCTCTAATTTCCCATTTGACTAGCTGTCCTCTGTCGTCTTTTCCCGCGTCGCTGTCTCCCCGTCTCTCCACGTCCCGGTGCCTGCCCGCCATCGGCTTCGCCTTCAGGCGAGGCGGGCGGGTCGTCTCGCTGTCCACTAGTGCATTGTTATCCTGAATTCCCCCGCCCCCATTTGATCACTGGCAACTGTTTCCAATGAGCTGAGTTTTAATTCCTTGAGCCAGCCACGGATGTTGGAATTCTGATGTCCGCGGATTTCTGCCAACTGGTGCGATGGCGCATGGATGACTAAATGGGGTGATTTGAGGCTGGCCATTCTCAGAGCAGGTGAGATCTTCTCGTGCCACACGGCGGAATTTACCAGCTGTCCAAAGGCGGGGTGATATGGCCCTGCAACGATACGGCCAGGTTTCTCCAGTGTGCTCGTCGGCTGTAAGCCCATCCTGATTACGGCAATGGAGGCGCTATCGAATCGCATCTTGCTTGCCCTACACCAGTCCACCGCTTCCTTTAAAGAAAGGGGCTTGTAACGACCAGTGCGAAAAAGTCGCTCCAAAGGAGTGGCCGATAGCACCACGGTTGGGTAGATTCGGACAAAGTTGGGCGCTAGGGCAATGCTTTTTTCTACAGTTTTCAGAAAAATCTCTCGATTGTCTTCGGGAAGGCCCGGCATCAATTGAAAGCCCACCTCAAAACCGTGTTTTCTCAACTTTTCTGTTGCCTCATATGTCTCCCTACTACAGTGTCCCCGGGCAGAAGCGACAAGCACTCTGTCATTCAAACTCTGGACACCGAGCTCAATAGTATTCACTCTCATGGTTTGCAGAAAACGCAGGTTGTTCTCTTCAATGGCATCGGGTCTGGTGGACAACCGCAGTGAATGCACTTGACCTCGATGAATAAATTCCTGGACAGCTTCGAGCAAGTGTCGCTGCCGAGCCTCGGAAAGGAGGGTGAAAGAGCCCCCATAGAATGCCAACTGCACTGGATAGCGGTTGCGGGGAGGGAGATACCTCTGCACATGCTGATGAATTGAATCACGATCCCACGGGGTTTGAGATGCACCACTGATAGTTGGCTGATCGCAATAAACACAGCGGTGGTGACAACCCTCTTGAGGGATGAAGATGGGGATGATCAAAGGTCTTTGTTTCATTCTATGACCAAAATCCAAATAACCAATCGCAATGACTAAGGTTTCTGGTTTCAGGTGTCAGGTGTCAGGGAGGAGAAGAATAACGGGTAAATCCTGAAACCTGAACACTGAAACCTAAAGCCCCCGTATGAAACCAAAGCGGTTTATAAAAACCCCCAAGGCAGCTGTTAGCCATCTTTAGTATCGTTTTCTAACAAGCGCAAGGCTCGGCCTGCAGCCTTTTGTTGGGCGGATTTCTTGGTGGGACCTGAACCCAAGGCGAGAAGTCGATCTTTTAGCCAGACGCTGACGCGGAACAGTTTATCGTGATCCGGTCCCTCCTCAGCCTCTAAGCGGTAGTGAGGCACAGTTTTTTCGCGGCTCTGAATGATTTCTTGCAACCGTGTCTTATAGTCCTTGTCCAGAGCCTGGGGTAAATCTTCCTCTTCAGAAAAAAAACGGCAAAACTGAAACTCCACCATTCTTATCAGGACTTGCAGACCTCCATCCAAATAGACTGCAGCCAGCAAAGCTTCGAAGGCATTGGCCAGGAGGGATGGCTTTTTGCGGCCGCCGCTGAGTTCTTCTCCCTTGCCGAGGTGAAGGGCCGCGCCCAGACCTATTTCCTCCGCCATGGAGGCCAGCTGTTTCTCGTTTACTATGCCCGCCCGGAGTCGTGAAAGCTTCCCTTCATTGTAGTGGGGAAAACGCTCTATCAAGAGATGGCTAATAGCCAAGTCCAATGCAGCATCGCCCAGAAACTCCAAGCGCTCGTTGTCCGTCAACTGTAAGTGATGATTTTCATTGACATATGAACGATGCATTAAGGCGTTGAGGAGCAGATTTCTGTCTCTAAAGGTATGGCCAATCCGTCTCTGCAAATCTTCAAGCAAGACATCGCTGTCATTCTGTGTCATTGTCCTATCCGAATCTTCGAGTAAGGGAGTTCGCACTTATTATAGCCTGCAATTCTGCTTAATGAAGAATTTAAAGTCAAGGAGCAAGGACACAAAGCGCAGCGCGCAGCGCGCATAGCGTTTAGGACAAAAAGCAGGCGCAACGTCCTCGTTGCGATAAGAGCAACTACTTCCATATTCCCTATGGCGAGCAGAGCTTGCTCCTACTGGATGCCTGTTTGTTTTACGCCATGCGCTCTGCTCCTTGCGCGCTGCGACTGTGTCATTGACAACCAGGTGGGCATGGGGTATAAGACAAACTTCATTTTATGCTATGGCTGCCAGGGAACTGGCAGTTTGTCTTTTTTGTAAAGGAGTAACTCTCCGGCGGAAGCAGGGTTAACAAAGCTATGACTGAAAAAACTAGTCGGTTGTTGCTCACGGCAGATGAAATAGATGAGGTCTTGAACCAAATGGCCTCCTCTATTCACGCAGGGGTGTCTGACAAGAATAATCTGATCCTGGTGGGTATCCGCACCGGCGGAGTCCATATAGCCAACCGGCTTTATGAGAAGATCAAGGCAACGTCAGATCTGGAGGTTCCTGTGGGAATTTTGGACATAGGTCTCTACAGAGATGACTGGACGAGGTTGAGCACGAATCCAATCGTCCGCTCCACGGAACTGCCTGTTCCAATTGATGATCGGGTTGTGGTTTTAGTAGATGACGTGCTGTTTACAGGTCGTACTGTGAGAGCGGCTATGGATGCCCTGATTGACTTCGGTCGTCCGAAACGGATCGAGTTGGCTGTTCTGGTTGACAGGGGACATCGCGAATTGCCCATTTGTGCTAATTATGTGGGAACCTCCATTACAACCGCTCTTGACGAAGTGGTGAATGTTTATATGAAAGAGGCGGATGAAGAGGACCGGGTAGTAGTTGAAAAGAAATAAATACTTGTCATTAATCATTTCTCGCTGTCATTAGGTAGTCATTACGCCACTAAGGTGGCTGTCATTATACCTGCGGCGTCATTTATTGTTAAAAGGTCATAATGACCGAATGACGGGCGTCAGCCCCAATGACGGCTTTAGCCAAATGACAGGATGCATAAAAAAAGCCTCTGGCAAATAATACCAGGGGCTTTTTTCAGTATTGACCGTGTTATGCCTTTGAGACAAGCTGAATGGTTTCTTTGTCTGTGGCAAGGAGGACCGAACTTTCAGCCTCAGGGAGAAAATTGGCGTAATTAAGGCTCAAACCTAGGTTTTTGCTCAGTTGCGTGACTTCTTTGGATAATTGGGGCTGGGTAATCAGAACAACCAGCTCAAAAATCTTTGAACTCTCACTTCCATTTTTGGCTATGGTCAGATTCACATTTTCGTTTTCCACAGACTCAACCTTGCTGATAGTAGCATCATTGATTTCTATTTTCTCCAATCCTTTCAGAGCAGCTTGGTGTTGTTTACTGAAATCTTCCAAATTGCTGGCAAAAACCTCAATTGTACTCTCTTTCAGTTTACTCCGTACCAAAATTGATTCGTTTATACCCAGGCAGAGTGCCGCAGCATGCATTGCTGGAGCTGCCGATTCATAGCTCTGGACAAAAGCGATGCTGGACGGGATTTCACCATCGTAAGGACGGATTATCAGACCTTTGCTCGGACCGGCAGGGCTGAGCATGCGTGCCAGTTGTAAGTCTGTAATGACATTATGACATTGTCCCAGCCCGAGGCGGGAGTCAACACCTACGTAGGACCGCTCCACCCCCGAAGAGATGATGATTCCATCGGCTTCAATGTCGAAGAGTTCATCTTCCATCTCGAAGATGATGGCCTCAGGTTTACACTCAGCCCAGCAGAGAGCGCAGCCTAAACAGCGCCTGCAGCTCAGACAGCGTTTGGCTTCTTTTAAAGCTCTTTCTTCATCGAATCCTAGCTCCACCTCACTGTAGTTTCCCCTTCGCTCGTCAACCTCAATTTCTATCTGGTGCTGACGTTCAGAGGGGATATCCTGGAACCCGACGATGTAGCGTCCCTTTTTTTCGTACATTTTCTTTCCTTCCGTTTACTATCTTGCCAGAACTCAAAAATCCTCAGACATTCAAATTTGTGGGCTAATTTAACCACCAAGAGCACAAAGGTCACAAAGAAATCCATGTTTGCAGGTGAAGTTGCGAAGACAGTTCAGAAAAGTTTAAATAACTTTGTGCTCTTTGTGTGCTTTGTGGTTAAGCTCCAGATCACTCGAGGTCGGCGCGGTGGCCGTTCCTAGGCTGCTTGGCGGCGCTTGGTTTCGATATGCCGAGCGATGCCAAGGGCTGCCTTACGACCATTGGCGCAAGCACGAATGGCTATGTCAGGCCCTGTTTCCACATCCCCGGCGGAGAAAACTCCAGGGACATTGGTCTGGAAAGTTTCTTGGTCTACAGCAAAGGTGTTCCACCGGGTTATGTCGAATCCGCCGTCCTCCGGGATAAACTTGACGTCAGGCCGTTGACCAATGGCGGCAATGAGGTTTTCCGCTTCGATAACAAATTCTGAACCTTCGATGGGCACCGGTCTGCGCCTGCCACTGGCATCAGGCTCGCCCAGCTCCATCTTGAGACATTTCAATCCGGTCATCCGTCCCTTGTCACCGATGACTTCCACTGGGGCCACAAGAAATTGGAATTTGATGCCCTCGTGTTCGGCTGCATCTATTTCCCAAGGACTTGCTGGCATCTCTTTTCTGGTACGCCGGTAGACCACATGCACTTCGTCGAATCCTTCCCGCCAGCTTACCCTGGCGGCATCCATGGCCACATTGCCGCCGCCTATGATGATGACCCTTCCTTTCATGTCAACTTTCTTGCCCATATTGGCTTCTCGGAGGAATCGAACGCCGTCTACGACTCCCTCCATTTCCTCGCCGCCGATACCGAGTTTCATCCCGGTCCAGGCGCCGACACCGATAAAAACAGCAGCATAGTCCCGTTGAAGATCCTCAAAGGAAGTGTCCTTACCAATGCGGGTGTCGCAGCGCAGCTCGACACCGTGGGAAAGAATCCAATTGATCTCGTGCATGAGTGTCTTAGTGGGCAATCGATATTCAGGGATCCCATAACGAAACATGCCGCCCGGCTCGGGCATGGCCTCGAAGACCACGGAATGGTAACCCGCCTTAGCCAGAAAGAAAGCGCATGAAAGGCCCGCAGGACCAGCCCCTATGATAGCGACTTTCTCTGGGTGGAAGTGATCTGGAACCTCAACGGGGGGATCAATCTGGTTGTGCATTTCGTAATCTGCCACAAAACGTTTCAAAGCGCAGATGGCAATGGGCTCATCAACGTACCCACGGTTGCACGCACTTTCGCAGGGGTGGGGGCAAACCCTCCCGATTGAAAGGGCAAAAGGAAGGCGTTGGCGAATCACCGCCAGAGATTCGGCGTACTTGCCGTCAGCAATAAGCGCTGCATAAGAACGGATGTTCAGGTTTGCAGGACAGGTCGCCTGGCAGATAGGCATATCTTCTTTGAAGATGTTGTATTCACCCCATTTGGCTGTTTCTGGGTTGAAATAGTCTATGGCAGTGCGAAAGCCTACTCCTTCATTGAAATCATCATACATATGGATTGGACAGACCCGGATACACTCTTTGCAGTCTGTGCACTTCTCCATGTCCACCCTAGGAGTGTTCCGCTTGATTTGGAAAGTGTACTTACCATTGGCGGACATGCTTTTTACCACCACGGCATTGGTGATCACCTCAATGTTGGGGTGCTTTCTCAACGCTTCCAGATCCGGCTGCAGGAAAGGAGAGTCTCCGTCGACGATCTTGGTTTGGGGTAACAACTCGCCTCCAAGGCTGGGAGAAGATTCTACCAGCGTCACCTGCATACCGGCCTCGGCTTGCTGCAATGCAGCAGCCACCCCGGCAGCGTCACCCCCAAAGACGATAATGCGCTTTTTTGACACCGTTCCATCCTCCAGAAGATTAGAGATTCGACTAAACCACGAAGGTCACAAAGGTCACAAAGAAAAGAAGTTTTTGGTCATTTAGTTGAAGGGATTGTAATGGACCTGTTAAACCCACAAAAGTACTTTGTGTTCTTTGTGCTCTTTGTGGTGAAATCACAAACTGGTTAATTCTTCGCTTTAGGCGGCCTGTACTGCTCGATCTGTCGCTTTGTAGCGAGGAGAACTCCCGTCTACCCCCACCATGTCCACCAATTCCCTGCGCTGCAAGGCCAAGACATATCTGAGCACGTGCGGTGGTGGCAGTTTCAGCCGGTTGGCCAGATCAGTGACTGCCAGGGCTTCCTGCCCAAGCTCTCGCAGGATCTCGTGCGTGGCCACCTCATCCATTACTATGGTGTCCAGGGTTCGCCACATTTCATGTTCGGTAAATACCTCACCATATTTGTTGCCTTCTGTGGCGAAGACAGTAAACTTTCCAACCACCCAGCGCAACTTTTCCTTGGCAAGTGCTGTTCTGGCTATGGGCAACCTTTCTTTGAGCTCCGGAAGCTCCAGGCGATCTCCGGTCCCAAGGGGACCCAGTTCGCGGATACCCTCATTGAAGGTGGTTACCAGCTTGACAAATCTTTCGCCCTCGGCGGAGGAACACTGATCGAAGGCAACCCTTTTCGGGTTGAGGCCTACATAGGTGAGAACCCTTTCAGCTAATCCCACCTTAATCTTGCCCTGGACATTGCCGGTAATGTAATGGCAATCGCCGAAGTGGCAACCGACGACCATGATCCCATCCGCCCCGTTAACAAAAGCTTCAGCAATCATGGTGGGGTCCACTCGGCCTGTACACATGACCCGGATAATTCTTATGTCCGTCGTATATTGGATCCTGGAAACTCCAGCGAAATCAGCTGCGGCGTACCCTCACCAGGTACAGCAGAAAACCAGGATCTTTGGAGTGAAATTGCTCAAGGCAGTCACCTCCTTTTAATTTCGAAATTCGAAATTCTAATTTGAAAACTTAAATTCATCAGCCAGACAAGAATGCTTTGATCTGTTCCTCCACCTGCTGGTCGGTATATGAATTAATGCTAAGAGCGTGCTGATAGCAGGTGGCTGCACACACTCCGCATCCCTTGCAAGCAACGGGG
>JAJDNB010000250.1 GCA_022340905.1 Deltaproteobacteria bacterium
ACTGACACCAAGAAAGCTCTTGAATTTACCCGCCGGTGGTTGGACATTGGAGCAGACGATATTGAGCACGCGGATCATGACGGCTCTGCTTCACCTGACAAGGTGTATGACTATTACAGTATGGTGTTGGATGCCTTGCCAGATCCCAAGCTCCATGTTGCCCACTTTCACACCACCCGAGGCTGGGGCTTGGCCAATGTTCTAGCCGCCTTGCAGGCTGGTATTACCCACTTTGAAGGCACCATGGGTGGAACCGGCGGCCAGCCGGCAAATTTCGTGGATGGCGTGCCAGTGGCAGGAACGGGAGTTTATTACTATAGGGACCCCACTATAACTGGTTTGGTCTCCATGGAAGACATGGTGGTGATGATGGATGAAATGGGGATCGATACCGGAGTAGATGTAGATTGGGTTTTGGAGGTCGGCAGGGCCATGGAGAAAATACTCGGTCGGCAACTGCGATCGGAGGCAGTGCATACGGGTCGAGTACCCAAAAAGCCAACGGGAATCAGGGAAGTAACCTAGCCCGGATGTTTCATGAATAACCTACTGCGACCACGCATATGGCCGTCCTTCCTGGCGTCCTCGGGTGTCGGCTCCTGCGACGTACCGTTCAGGTACGCCTCGGAACCAACACCCTGTGGTTCCCAGGTGGCACGCCCATCTTCGTGGTCTCGCGACAGCAATTCATAAAACATCCGGGCCAGGGAGTGAGCAGGCAGCTTGCAGCAAGTACAAGGAATCTGCTAGCTGCCTGCTGTCAGCTGGAGTAAAGCGCTAAGCGCTTTGCGATCATTTGGTTTCGGCAAAAAGGACGGCCAAAATCTTGGATGGCTTGCCCTGGTGACATTTGACCACATGGGGAACGGAAGAATGGTAGTAGATTGTATCGCCCGGATGGAGCACTTCCCGATGTTCGCCAATAATAACCTCCATTTCGCCTTCCAGCACGTAGAGAAACTCCTCTCCTTCATGTGCTGAACCAGGCATTTCCTCTGCCGTGGGCGATAGGGTCACTAAAAACGGTTCCATGTTGCGGTCTTGCATTCCAGGGGATAGAGAAAGGTATGAATAGCCGTATTTACGTTGCTGTTCGGCTGCGTGTCGGCTCACCGGTTTTCTTTCATCTTTGCGGGTAATTACAAAAGGCCGGTGCTCGCCCGATGTGAGTAAATAGCCCATTTTCATGTCCAAGGCGCGAGCCAGTTTGGTTAGGATGCCAAGGGGAGGAGCAGTGACGTCCGCTTCAATGCTCTCAAGCATTTCTTCTGCGATGGAGGTTCTCTGTGCTAGATCGGCGAGGGAAAGTTTTTTGAGTTCACGGAGCTTTTTAATCCGTTCACCAACACCGATTGGTTCTTCCGGTTCTTGGTCATGTTCCGAACTTTGGCTGATGCCCTCCAAAAAATCTATTTCATGGGGATCCTGGCCATAAAAAGGCGTAGAGAAGGATTGCTCTCGTGCTGACGCATCGTCGTTATCTTGATTCATAGCTATTCTCCATTTTGGGGAAAATGGACAAAATTCTAATTATTGTTTCGTTAGGGGGGTAATGGCTACTATAATGTCATCATAGCTGGTCTAGGGTGCTTTGCAAGGAAAAATTCTTGCAACGACCCATTTCTTTTTATTCCGTCATGCTGAGGAAATGCCATGGACTTCAGCCTGTCAACAGAACATGAGATCCTGCGAAACTCGGTACGCAACTTTAGTACTAAGGAGATACAACCTTTGGCAAGGGATCTGGATAGGAGAGAAGAGTTTTCTCTGGACCTCACCCGGGCCATGGGAGGCTTGGGTCTTTTTGGTATGGTGATCCCAGAGGAATACGGCGGCCAGGGACTCGACCATCTAGGGTATATTATTGCGGTGGAAGAATTAGCCAGAGTAGACGGTTCGCAGGCAGCAACGGTGGCAGCAGCAAATTCTTTGGGAACTGGTCCTATTTACGAGTTTGGTACTGAAGAACAGAAGCGGAAGTATCTCCCTAAGCTTTGTAGCGGAGAAGCACTCTGGGGCTTTGGCCTTACGGAGCCCAATGCCGGCTCTGATGCAGGTAACACGCAGACAACGGCTTTTTTGGACGGAAACGAATGGATCATTAATGGAAGTAAGATCTTTATTACCAATGCTTCCACAGAAATATCTCTCGGCGTTACTGTTTTGGCTAAAACTGGGATACGGGAGGATGGCAAGAAGGAGCTTAGCTGTATTCTGGTGGAAAGCGATGCTCCAGGCTATGAGGCCAGAGAAATGAAAGGGAAAATGGTCTGGCGGGCATCGAATACCAGCGAGCTCTATTTCGAAGACTGTCGAGTTCCTAAAGAGAACCTTTTGGGTGAAAGAGGAGAAGGATTTCACCAGATGCTCAAGACCTTGGACGGCGGTCGACTCTCCATAGCCGCTATGGGTCTAGGCGGAGCTCAGGGGTGCTTCGACCGGGCTCTAGATTACGCCAAAGAGCGAGTGCAGTTCAACCGTCCCATTTCACAGTTTCAGGTCAACGCCTTCAAGCTTGCCGATATGGCCACAGAGATAGAATTGGCCAGGCTCCTTCTTTACAAGGCCTGCTGGCTGAAAGACCGGGGCAAGCCATTCGCTGTAGAAGCTGCCATGGCCAAGCTGTACTGCTCTGAGATGATGAGCCGCTGCGCCAATCACGCAGTGCAATTGCATGGCGGCTACGGACTCATGCGAGAATATGACGTGGAAAGGTTTTATCGGGACCAGAAGCTCCTGGAGATTGGTGAAGGTACCTCAGAGGTGATGCGCATTGTTATTGCCCGCCTTATTGGTGCTTTGTAACGAATGTGGGCCAGGACTGTAAAAGATATGCTCTTAAAAGACTTTTTCCTTCCGAGATAATTTGCTAATAGACCAGGCCATGGAACCTTACACTCCAGCATTTCCCTTCACTGCCATTGTCGGTCAGGCAGAAATGAAACAGGCTCTGATTTTGAGCTTAATCAACCCTGACATTGGCGGTGTTCTCATAAGGGGCGAGCGTGGCACCGGCAAATCTACCGCAGTACGAGCTCTCGCCAGCCTTCTCCCTCCCATCTCCGCGGTTGCTGACTGCCCCTTCCGATGTGATCCAGGTGAGACCAGCTTCATGTGCCACGAGTGTCTCCAACGGCACCGACAAGGCGAGACGCTGCCCGTGGTCCAAGCACCAATGAAGGTTGTAGAACTCCCTCTGGGTGCAACCGAGGAGATGGTGCTGGGGACGTTAAATATTGAACAGGCAGTCCGTCGAGGTGAGAAGTCATTTGAACCGGGACTCCTGGCAAAGGCCCACCGAGGATTTCTCTACGTGGACGAAGTGAATTTGTTGCCAGACCACCTGGTCGATATCTTGCTCGATGCAGCAGCCATGGGAATAAATGTAGTGGAGCGGGAAGGCATATCCTATAGCCATCCAAGTAAATTTATTTTAGTGGGCACCATGAATCCGGACGAGGGTGAATTGCGACCCCAGCTCCAGGATCGCTTTGCCCTCTGCGCTGCTGTGCAGGGAATCAAAGATGAAGAGGCTCGCAGCCAAGTGGTGACCAGGCGTCTGGATTTCGAGAAATCGCCCAAAGAATTCGTCTGTCAATGGGAAGAACAGGAAAAAGCTCTCGCTAGCCATATACTGGAGGCGAAGGAAAGAGTAACCAGCGTTTCTCTTTCCGCGAAGCAGATTACCTTCATAATCCGACTGGCTTTGGATGCTCGTACAGATGGTCACAGGGCCGACATTGCCATGGCTAAGGCTGCCAAGGCCATGGCAGCTTATGTGGGCCGAAACGGAGTGACCCGACAAGAGGTCATAACTGCTGCTCGACTGGTTTTGCCCCATCGATTGCGCATAGATCCCTCCGAAGAAATTACAGCCCTGGAAAGGATCGAGCAAGTTCTGAAAAAGGTTCGCGAGACCAAGAACACTGCCCCTGAGGAACCAGAGAAGAGGAGTGAGATAAAAAAAAACTAGAGGGGCCAGGTTCGTTACTCCTTGACTGGGGAACCCGTTACCACATCGGAAGCACTTTTACAGTACGCACTCGTGGCAGATCGACAGTAAAGCAGCACTACCTATCCCGAGGGAAGAGATTTCGCCAGATCTCTCAACTTTCCAGCGGACGCTATACAAAGAGCCGTATCCCTCGAGGTCGTCCTCTCAATATTGCCTTTGATGCAAGCCTGCGAGTGGCAGCGGGGCGTGGAACCAAGGATTTGGTCAGCCACGGATGTATCCGGATAACCCCTTCTGATATTCGTGAGAAAATGCGGGTGCAACCAACTGCTGCCACCATTCTGTTTCTGCTGGATGCCAGTGGCTCCATGGGTGCCAATCGGCGGATGGTACTGACCAAAGGGATTATTCTCTCCATAGTCAACGATGCTTATCATAAAAGAGACCAGGTTGCGCTCTTGGCCTTTCGAGCGGCTCACACTGAACTACTGCTTCCATTTACCAGGAGTCCCCTAGTGGCAAAATACCATCTGCGTGACTTGGCGGTTGGCGGGAAAACTCCATTGGGGCTGGGACTAAAGGAAGCCGAAATTCTTCTCAAGGCCGAAAGCCTGAAAAATCCCAAGGTAAAGCCTGTGCTGATTATAGTCTCAGACGGCAAGGGAAATGTGGCCCTAGAGTATGATGATCCATATGATGAAGCGATGCATTATGCTGAAAGAGTAAAAAGAAGTCCCATTGAGGGTGTCTTCATCGACACTGAAGAGGATCCTTGCAGCTTCGGCTACGGACGGCAGGTAGCTCGTGCCATGGGTGCTCACTATATGCTCGCAGAAGATATCGTCAGCAGGGGGATGATAGAGTTGCCGTTGTAGGTTAAGAAGTAAGTCGGTTTAGCCGGCTCGGCTAAACTGGCGTAACTGGCTAACCTCCTAAGTAAACTTTTTTCACTTCCGGGTTTTCAAGAAGGTCCTCAGAATTGCCTTCAAGCACCAAGTTCCCGTGCTCCAGCACGTACCCTCTTTGGGCAAATTGAAGTGCCAGTCGGGCATTCTGCTCAACCAAAAGAATGGTGGTTCCACCCTCCCTGTTTATTTCCCGGAGAGCTTCGAACATATGGAGCATCAACAAGGGTGCAAGCCCCATGGAGGGTTCGTCGAGCAACATCACATTCCTTCCACTCATGAAAGCTCTGCCGATCGCCAGCATCTGCTGCTCACCACCGCTCAAAGTCCCGCCCTTTTGGTTCCGTCGCTCTTCCAAGCGGGGAAAGATGGAGAAGACCCGCTCCAGATCTTCCCCGATCTTACCCGTACCGTCTTTTCTGGCGTAGGTGGCAAGTTTCAAGTTTTCCATGACCGTCAAGTTTTCAAGAATGCGCCTTCCCTCGGGGACGTGTGATATGCCCAGCTTACTAACTACCCTATCGGCTGGATACTTGAGCAGGTTTTGTTTCTTGTAGGTCATCCTGGTACCCGGTTCAACTGGGATCATCCTGGAGATGGCGCGCAGGGTGGTGCTCTTTCCGGCACCATTGGCGCCGATAATACATACTATCTCTCCCTCATCAACGTTGAAGGTTATGCCGTGGAGGGCCCGGATCCTACCATAGGAGACCCTCAGGTTTTCCACCACCAACATCAGAGAATCGTCTCCTTGCCTAAATAGGCTTCTATCACCTTAGGATCGTTTTGGATCTCCTCGGAAGAACCCTCGGCGATGACCTCACCAAAAACCAGGGTCTGAATGATTTCACAGAGTTCCATGACCACTTTTAGCCGGTGTTCGATGAGAAAGATCGCGAGGCCAAACTCGCTGTGGATCCGCCGGATAATGTCCATCATCTGCTTGAGTTCTTCAGGATTCATTCCCGCAGTAGGTTCATCAAGAAACAGAATCTTTGGCTCTGTAGCGAGTGCTCTGGCCATTTCCACCCGTCGTTGGGCCCCATAGGGAAGATTGAGAATTACCTGATCTGCGAGATCGGCCACACCCACCAGTTTTAGAAGACTATAAGCTTTCTCTTCAATGTCTGCTTCCTCTCTTCTCCGTTTTGGCGTGCCAAAGAAGGCTCCAAGCAGTCCATAGTTGATCTTTGAGTAACGTGCCATTTTTACATGCTCAAGGACAGTCATGTGACGCCACAAACGGAGGTTCTGAAAGGTCCTGCCAAGACCCATGGCGGCAATTTGATAAGGTTTAAGGCCGACGATGGATTTGCCATTCAGTAGGATTTCACCTTCGGTTGGACTGTAAATGCCACTTATGAGATTAAAGATGGTGGTTTTGCCCGCGCCATTGGGACCGATCAGTCCTCTAATTTGGCCGGATTCGATCTCAAGGTTGTAGTTATTCACAGCCCGGAGTCCGCCGAAATCGTGGCTCATTTTATTAATCTGAAGAATTGGCATGGTGTACCCAACTTTTAGGCTAAGTCTCCGCATTCCCAAATCCGCAATCTGCCATGCTTAGGTCTTCTCCTTCGGTCTAATCAGCTTCATTACGTCGAAGTCTTTAAAGGCGATCAACCCAGTAGGCCTGTAGATCATTACCAATATCAACAGGAGCGGAATGATGATCCATTTGAATATTTCCAGTGGCCGCAAAACCTCACCCAGAAGACTCAAGCTCACCGCTCCGACAATGGAGCCGTAGACGGAATTGAGACCGCCAAAATAAACCATTGCCAAAACCTCAGCGAGTTTCTGGATGCCGAAGGTTCCAGGGTTTACATATCTCAGCACGTGAGCAAAGAGCCCGCCGGCCACACCGGCCCAAAAGGCGGCGAAAAGGAAGGCCAAAATCTTGGTGCGCCGGGTGTTGACGGTCATAGCATCGGCCGCCATCTCGTCGTCCCGCACCGCATTGAGGGCTTTTCCTGTAGTGGAGCGGACAAAATTGTTGATAATCCACACTGCGGCTACGGTCCAAATGAATACCGTAGGCAGATCGACATAATTGGGCTGGCTGCTCAAGCCGCGAGGTCCTCGGACGAATTCCAGATTCTCGATGATACTTTTGACGATGAACATAAACGCCAGGGAGATGATGGCCAGATAGTCACCTCTCGTCCTGAAAGAGGGTATGGCAATAGCAATGGCACCGATGGCAGCGACGACTCCGCCTAAGATGAGAGCGAGAGGGAACATGAACGGTCCCAGGAATTTGGGAAGAAATGCAGCTCCGAACACCTTGTCGTCCACAAAGAAAAAGAGGGTGAAGACCGAGGCGGTGTAGGCGCCCAGGGCGAGAAAGCCGGGATGAGAACAGGAGAATTCTCCCATGTAACCATTGATCACGTTAAGGCTCAAGGTGACAATTACTGCAATCAAAGTGAGTTTGAGGGTGAGAAGCCGGTAACCGCTGATGTCGGCCCACAAACTCAAGATCATGTATAACAGTGTGAGGTGGATAGCCACAGACACAGCGGGGGACAAACGGAAAAACCAGCCTGCCAGCCTATTCAGTATTGAACCAAAGAGTCGCGGAATGACAATTACTGGTACTACATATATTAGGAACAGAAAGGCGACAGTGCCAGGAATGAGCTGAGGTTTTTTGAGAACAATTCCAGCGCCGAAAAGGGCGGGGATTTTGGGCAGGCCCAAGATCTCCGTGAGCGGATCACCAAAAAAGCGTTCAAGCAAGACCGCCCCCAGAACTCCACACAGCCAGGCCAAAAGGGGAACCTGGGCAAAGGAATCCCGAAGGCGATCTGCCAGCCTCTTGTTTTCAGGAGAAAGGGAGTTGTTTATCTGCACAACTACTTCCTCGTATTCCAGAGTCAAATCACCATCTGCTATAGGCTTTAGATTACAGCCTCAGACGGGCACTGTAAGGCTCTCCGAAAAACCCGTGGGGCCTAAAGGTCAAGATCAGCAAAATGATAGAGTAAGCGATGAAGTCCCGCAAAGTGGACGGGAAGATCATGGCTACAAAAATCTCAATGAATCCAAGTAAGAAGCCAGCTAAACAAGCCCCGAGAATGGAACCTCTTCCTCCAAGAATGGCAGCCACAAAGGCCTTCCAGCCGAAGATGATCCCCATGTATGGGTCGAGAACAGGATAGGCCACGCCGAAGAATATCCCTGCCACGGCGGCCAAAGCCGAACCGATGGCAAAAGTCATGCGGGCAATGTTGTTTATGGGTACCCCCAGAAGGGGAACCACCACGTAGTCAAAGGCCATGGCGCGCATGGCCATTCCCCATCGGGTCTTGCGGACGAACAAGTGCAGCGCGTACATGAGGGCAATGGAAACTAAGACGATCATGATCTTCTTGTTGGTGACAAAAACACCGCCCAGATTGTAAGTGGTTGACTGGACAAGGGCAGGAAAACTTATTCGTTGGGCGCCAAGAAGGGCCAGATTTCCTGTCTCCAATATGATGCCAATCATCAGGCCGGTAATTGCAGCGGAGGCCCTGGGGGCATCTCGCAAGGGTCTGTAGCCCACTCGCTCCACGATCATGCCTACGAAGGAGGTCAGAAACATGGAAATGAGGATGGTCAATACCAGAATCAACCAGTGGGGTAGTGCCAGGGCTCCCATGGAAGATAAGGCCACCAGGCCGGTTGCCACCCCAAAACCTATATATGCTCCCACCATAAAAATATCGCCATGGGCAAAATTAAAGAGCATCAGGACGCCATAAACCATGGAATAACCCAGGGCGATCAGGGCATAAAAGCTACCCCACTGAAGAGCGTTGATCAGGTTTTGGAAGAAAAAAGTCACCGCAAGCACTCCTTATCTGAAAGATCCCACATCCCCCGAAACTCTATTCCCTCAGCATACTGGGACACCCTTGGTTGCTTTAACACCCTGTCTGCGGCGTGGGGTAAAAGGGCCAACCCTGTCAAACGTACTACCTCATTCGACAAGAAAAAGGCGAGGAGGGCGTGAAATGTTCCCTTGATCTTTAAAGAAAAGGAGGCCAGGGCTCTTGGCCCTGGCCTGCTTACTTCAAGCAGTTTGTATTCACTGATGTGTATGCCACCTGACTCAAACTTCAGTCTACGGGCAGACAGATTTATAAAATTCGAACTCTCCCTTATCGCTTATCCTAACAATAACCGCACACTTAAGTGGGTCGCCCTCTTCGGTGAAGGTCATCTTGCCGGTAATGCCGTCGAATTCCTTGATCTTGGCCAGGGCGTCACGAACACACTGGCGGTCTTTCTCAATTTTGCCGGTAATTTCGCCACAGTTCTGGATGGCCGTTTGAACGATGCGGATTGAATCCCAGGTCAAGGCGCCCACATCGTCGGGCACGTAGCCATAAGTCTTGTTGTAACGATCAATGAAAGCTTTTGTATCCCCGGTCGCTCCGGCAGCAGCGTAATGGGTGCTGAAGAAGAGGCCGTAACAGTCTTCGCCGCAGAGTTTAACCGTTTCGGCCGATCCCCAACTATCGCTGCCCACGATGGGTTTGTTCCACCCCAGTTCATGAGCCTGCTGGACGATCAAGGCCACCTCGTTGTAGTACTGGGGGGTGAACAGTACTTCGGCTCCTGAGCGAATGATCTTGGTTAACTGAGAGCTGAAGTCGGTGTCTTTGGTGGTGAAACTTTCATAGGCCACCACAGAGCCCGCCCCATGGAGCTTTTCCCAGGCCTCTTGAAAGAACTCGGCCAATCCCTTGGGATAGTCACTTGCCACGTCATACAAAACAGCGGCTTTAGAAAAATGGAACTCCTGGGTAATGAAATTGGCCAAAACCGGCCCTTGAAAGGGATCGAGGAAACAGCCACGGAAAACAAAGGGACGATCTTTGGTAGTATCCGGATTGGTTGACCAGGGGCTAATCATGGGAGTTTTGTAACTATTGCACACAGCGCCTGCAGGAACCGCCTGTTTGGAGGCCTGAGGTCCGACAATAGCCAGAACTTCGTCCTCGACAATCATCTTGGTTGCGGCCTTTACCGCCGACTCAGCCTTGGACTCGTTGTCTTCAAGGACCAATTCGACCTTATAGGTTTTGTCTCCAACTTTAAGACCGCCGGCTTTGTTGATGTCTTCGAGCCACATCTGGGCTGCGAACTTTGTCCCTTCTCCCACTTTGGGTATATCACCCGTCATGGGCGCGTTGATACCGATTTTGATGGTTTTTGACTTGCACCAGGCCGAAGGTGAGAATACCAGACCTACAACCAAAAACGAGACAATAAGAATCCAACTCTTTTTCATCATCATCCTCCCCTTATTCTCTTTACGCGCTGATTTGATAGAGATAAACCACGTCCACCAGGAAAGCCGTACTCAGGACTTCTAACAGAAAACCCTTTCTTTTTTAACAATTGGGGATACCCAGAAGATAAATGTGAGATTTTTAGCACATAGCCGATGGATTTTCAACGATTATTTGTGGAGAGGCTACCAAACAGTAGGCAACAGGCGGCTCGCAACAGAGAGGCAGGAATGAAACGGAGATGGGGCGAAACGGCGAGGCAAAAGCCAGCAAGCAGCTGACAGCAAGAGGACAGAAGACAACAGGCGAAACATTTCAGAACTGTTAAAGTGCCTAGTGCCTAGTTGAAACCGCTGCCAGCGAGGTAGGAGCGACAATATTGACTCAAGCGGTTAAAAAGTAAAGAATACCTTTTGGAGCACCTTGGGTGTATATCCCGCCATATCGAGATACATGGTTACCCCACCCATGAAAAATGGCCAGCCTGCGCCCATAATCATGGCCAAATCCACGTCCCTGGTGTCTCCCACGACTTTCTCCTCCATGATGAGATCAATCTCGCGGGTTAGATTAGTTAAAACCCGTTCGGTGATCTCCTCTCTGCGAAACTCTTTTTCTCCCCTTTTCTGCCACAGATCTTTCAGTTCCGGATTTTCTCTAAGGTTTGGTGGTTCACCTATATAAATTCCCGGCATATTGGCATCCACCATTCGCCTCAAATTTTGGTTGACGGGGAAGCGTTGAGGTCCGAAGGCACGGTTTAGCGTTTCCAGTACATGGGCTGCTACCGCCGGTCCCACAAACCCCAACAGTTCAAAAGGAGCCATGGGCAACCCCAGGCTGAGGGCGGCTTCATCAACACGTTGAAAATCAGCTCCCTCGTCTACCATGTCGAGGCAGTCCACCAGCATTTTTGTCAGAATGCGATTAACCAGGAACCCAGCAGAATCCTTCACTCGTATGGCAGTCTTCCGCAGTTGCTTGGCAACAGCGAAAGTGGTGGCAATAGTGACGTCGTTAGTTTTATCTCCAGGGATTATCTCCACCAGCGGCAGCACAGCAACTGGGTTGAAGAAGTGAAGTCCAACCACCCTCTCGGGGTGTCGAAGCTTAGAGGCCATCGTTGTAATGGAAAGGCTCGAGGTGTTGGTGGCAAGGATGCACTTCGATGAGACCACCTCCTCGGCCTCGGCGAATACCTGCTGCTTTACCTGCATTTGCTCAAAAACCGCCTCGATGACGAAGTCACAGTCAGCAAAATCGGTCCAATCGAGCGTACCCTGCACCAGGGTTAACAGGTGGCGTGCTTTGGCTTCTGACAGCCTCTCTTTTTCCACCAGTTTGTCCAATTCCGCCTGAATGTATTTAATTCCCTTGTCAACAAACTCCTGCTTGATGTCTTTGATCACCACGGGTATTTCGTAACGGCGGAGGAATAAAAGGGCCAGTTGGGAGGCCATAAGACCTGCTCCGATAATTCCGATCTTGGAGACTTTCAGGGGGTCTGTTTGAGGCACTCCAGCTGGCCGCTTGGCGCGCCGCTGGACCAGATCAAAGGAATATATGCTCGCCTTGCATTGGCGGCTTTTGATAAGATCGCCCAAGGCCTTGTCTTCTTCAGAAAAACCCTGATCCACGTCCCAGCTGAATGCACCTTCTATCAACTCCAGGGCTCGATAAGGCGCAATAGCGGCACCATGCACCTTGCTGTCAACAAAATCACGAGCCTTTTTCAGTAAGGGCTTCAAATTGCTGGAATCAACTGGTTTGCGTTCAACCTTTTCCCTGCTCTCTATGATCCCTTCCAAAAAACGAATAGAATCATCCAGGAACTCGGCAGTATCAAACAAACGATCTGCCAGGCCCATATCGAAGGCCTGGAACCCTTTGATCATGCGATTTTGGTTCAGAGGATTGTAAACGATCAGCTCCAGGGCCTTCTCTGGGCCGAGCAACCGGGGCGCCAAAGTGGAGCCACCCCAGCCAGGGATGATACCCAGAAAACACTCAGGGAAAGCTAGGGCAGTGACTCCTTTTGATACTGTCCGGTAATCGCAGTAGAGTGATATCTCCAATCCACCACCGAGGGCAGCACCATTTATGGCTGCCACGGTAGGGTATGGAAGCTCCATGATTCTCTTAAAGGTTGCGTGGCCGAACTGTCCAATGGCTTTTCCCTGCTCGAAAGTGTTGATGAAGGGTATCTGGGTAAGATCAGCGCCAGCAGCGAAGATGTACGGTTTTCCCGTGAGAAGAATACCTTTGACATCTGATTCTTTTTGAATAGAGTCGAGCGCCTTGTTTAGAGAGTTTAGTGCCTCCTCGTCAAAAGTGGTTGGCTTCTTGTAATCTTCTCCGTTGTCCATGGTAAGCAGAGCAATCTTACCCACTCTGGATTCGAAAAAACGCGGATAAAACTGAGTGACGATTTTGGCCATGACTTTCTCCTCTAAAGGTACAGCCGGTTAAGCCTGTTATGCCTGCCAAACTGGCTGAACTGACTAAACCTACTTACTTCTTTTTTCCCTTGGCTGGCGATTTCTTTTTGGTTGTCTTCTTGCCCTCGGCTTGCACATTTTCCCAGATTACCGAGCCCCCTTGCCCCAACCCCACACACATGGTGGCCAGCCCATACTTCGCTTTGGGAGTTTCAGCAAACTCGTTCATGAGGTGAACCATCAAACGGGGACCAGAAGAGGCCAGAGGGTGGCCGAAGGCAATGGCTCCTCCCCATGGATTCAGCCGGGGTTCATCCGGCCGTTTGAGCTTGAATTCCTGCATGAAGGCAATGCACTGGACGGCAAAGGCCTCATTTAGTTCAATGAAATCCATATGGTCCATGGTCAAACCGGCGATCTTGAGGACCTTGTGCGTGGCAGGGATGGGACCGAGCCCCATAACTTCTGGTCGGACCCCGGCGTAGGTATACGCAACGAGGCGCATTTTCGGCTGGAGGTCCAACTCCTTAGCCTTTTCAGCGGACATGAGTAGAACGCCGCAGGCACCGTCATTGAGGCCTGAGGCGTTTCCTGGTGTCACCTTACCCATTGCCCGGAAAGGAGTCTTCAATTCCTGCAACCCCTCCATGGTAGTATCGGGCCGGGGTTGTTGGTCACGATCTGCAACAACCCAGCCCTCAGGGGTATAGACTGTCATGGGCACGATCATTTTGCTAATTTTTCCCTCTTTGTATGCCTTGGCAGTTCTTTGCTGGGAGAGCATGGCATATTCGTCCGCCATTTCTTTGGTTATCTCGGGGAACATGTCGTGCAGATTTTCGGCTGTTTTTCCCATAACCAAGGCATCTTCCGAAACCAGCCGATCCACAAGGAACCTAGGGTTGGGATCTGCAGTGGCGCCCATCGGATGGTGTCCCATATGCTCAACGCCCCCTGCTATAGCAATATCAAAAGCGCCCAGAGCGATTTCTGAGGCAGCAGTAGTGACTGCCGTCATGCCACTGGCGCACATGCGATCGATGGAGGCACCAGCGCATTTCTCAGAAAGTCCGGCGAGTACGGCGGTGGTTCTACCGAGGGTAAGGCCTTGATCTCCCTCTTGAGTTGTTGCTCCCCAGACATTCTCCTCAACCATGTCAGGCCTAACCTGGGGATTGCGGCGAAGAAGCTCACGAATCACTTTCACCACCATGTCGTCAGCGCGAGTTTGCCAGAAAAATCCCTTGTCTCCGGCCCTACCGTAGGCCGTACGAATGCCGTCCACTAGGACCACTTCTCTTGCTTTCATATCTCGACTCCTTTTTCTGAGAGCGAATGGCTAGTATTTCACCACAAAGGGCACAAAGCTCACAAAGCTATAAAATGTCTATATTTCCCTTTGTGCTCTTTGTGTTCTTCGTGGTCCACAAAATTAACATGCCTCAACTTAAGGCAAATGACTCCTCCGGGATGTCAACTACTGACCGTTGGCCGCTCATGATTGCTTTGGCCTTGCCCTTGGACAAAGAGAGAACATTGGTAATAAAGAATTCAGCTGAAGCCACCTTACCCCGATAAAAGGCGGCGCTCCTATTAGAGGCTAAGACCTCCTTCTGAGATGCAGTATCTGTGGCTCCTGCATCTACATAGATTTCCTGCAGACGCCGCTGGGCGATGAGCGCCTGCCATAAAAGCATAAACCCTATGGCAACATCCCCGAACAACTCCAGATAGGGGGTGGCATAGAGTAGAGTCTCGATATAATCTTCGGTCATACCTTTCAAACCGAAGTACTTGGTTACGTGGATGAGTTGTTCTCGAGCGGTTTCAAAGAGGGCCACCTGTTCCCGCAGCTCAAAATCTCTTCGGGCCCATTTCAGAAAGTCTTCGGTTTCCGCTATCAACCGTTTGAAGAGTTGTCCCCTCTTGATGACCAATTTCCGTCCCACTAAATCCAAGGCTTGAATACCGTTGGTTCCCTCATAAATGGACGCGATCTTACAATCGCGCAGGTGTTGTTCGACGGGATATTCCTGACAATAGCCGTAGCCACCGTGTACCTGGATTGCGGTTTCACAAACCCTGAATCCCATGTCGCTGCCATAGGCCTTGCAGACAGGGATGAGGATATCGATAAAGTCCTGGTACTTCTCTTTCTCTTCTTCGTCGGTGGTGGAACGGACCATGTCCTCGCAAAAACCGACATAATAGAGGAGAGCCCGGAGCCCTTCGCTTACAGATTTCATGAACATGAGCATGCGCCGCACATTAGGATGCTTAATGATGGCCACTCTGGGCGCGGTTGGATCCTTCATTCGATCGACCTCAGTACCCTGGATGCGTTCCTTGGCAAACTGAAGGGCGGCGAGGTAGGCTGCGGTGGCGTGAGAGAGCCCCTGCATGCCAACAAAAAGCCTGGCCTCATTCATCATCTGGAACATGATGCGCATCCCTCGGTTCTCCTCTCCGAGCAAGTAACCGATACAGTTGTTGTTTTCCCCAAAATTCAGCACGGAGGTGGGGGAGCCGTGAATTCCCAGCTTGTGTTCTACACCACCGCAGGCGACATCGTTAGCAATGAGTTGGCCGTTTTCCAGCCGCTTTTTGGGGACAATAAAAATGGAAATGCCTTTTGTACCGAGCGGGGATCCCTCTACTCGGGCCAGCACCATGTGTACAATGTTTTCAGTGAGGTCATGCTCACCACAGGAGATGAAGATTTTTGTGCCTGAAATGTTGTAAGTACCGTCTGCATTCCGCACTGCTTTGGTGCGCAGGGCGCCCACATCAGTTCCAGCCTGAGGCTCGGTGAGGCACATGGTCCCGCACCACTTGCCGCTATAGAGTTTGTCCATGAAAATGTGCCTTTGCTCTTTGGTGCCAAAGATCTCAACTAGTCTGGCGGCGCCGTGAGTGAGACCAGGGAACATGATAAGACTCCAATTGGCGGCTCCGAATGATTCTATGGCGGCGAGACTGAGGGCTACCGGGAGACCCTGACCACCCACTTCGACTCTGTCGGCCATGGCTAGCCAACCGCCCTGACAGTACATGCCGTAGGCTCGATGGTAGGATTCCGGCACCCTTACCGAGCCATCTTCGTAAATACAGCCCTCCAGATCCCCTTTGCGGTTGGCCGGTGCAAGTTCGCTCTCCGCCAACTTCCATGCCTGCTCCAGTACCATGTCGTACATATCTCTGGAATACTCTGCGTACTTAGCGGTGTTGCCCAACTGTTCGATGTCGAGCTGCTCATAGAGCACGAATTTAACGTCTCTTTCATCCACCAATAAATTCGCCATAGTTAACTCCTCGTATGCAGTCAGCCCTCAGCGATTAACATCATTCTCTAAGTCCCCGAGTGAACAAATCGGCCAGGGGATCTGCCATGTGGGCAAGATCGTAGTTTTTACCTGCCAACAACCATGAGGTGACCGTTTCATCCAGTGCACCAAAAAAGGCCCTCTTAATAGCGCTCACGTAGACATCCTTGCGAAACAACCCCTGCTGCTGCCCTTCTTCGATGATGTCACCAATGAGGTCGAAATAGACCTTCAGGTCCGTTTTGGGGTAAGCGCTCATGAAATGACGACTCTGGCGGAGTTCGAGTTGAAAGACTGCCGCCAGATCAGGATGCTTTTGCATCTCGACGAGGTGAAGGTGGACGAGTTTTGAAAGTTTGACTTGGGCATTTTTTTCTCTGCTCAACTGTCGATGGAATTCCTGAATAAATCTTTGGACTTTTTCCTCAAAGATACTGATGAGGAGGTCATCTTTGTTCTTGAAATAGAGATAGATGGTTCCAGCAGCCACCCCCGCTTCTCGGGCCACATCAGCAATTGTTGCTTGGTGATATCCATACTGAGCAAATGAGGCTATTGCTGCATTCATAATCCGGTCGCGCTTATCGTTGGTTTTTTTTACCCGTGCCATAAGGAGCATCCCAAGAAATCAATTCTTAGAACGGTTCGCCGTGCTGTCAGCTGAATTATGAATGAATATTCATTCATCAACGTTAGTATACTTTTTGTTTGACTAATATGTCAATAGTTTTCCGTATTTTAAAAAAATATAGAATTTTAAATAGTTATGAGCGCCAAAAGTAAATGCTCCAGTGGTGTGCCAGGGAGATATGAGGACTATTTTATTAATGAACAGTTGTTCATTTAAGCGGTGAGGAATGAAACATGGGTGAACTGCAAAATGTTGACAAATGTCTCCCTGCCAGCGAACATCCTTGCTCATAGGAAGAAAAGATTCTACAATTCGGCTACCGCGCAAAGGGCGAGGCAAATAGATGGCTGATAGCAAGCGGCATACACTTAGCAATTGGCAAAATTGTTTCTTTGTCCTGTGGCTGTCCAATTAAATTGTAAGAGCTGCCTACTGCCGCCTGCCCGCTGCTAGCTAATCAGGGAGAAATAACGATGACCGATAAGTTTAGACATCTTGGCAGTGGTGAGACAAAGTACGAATATCAAGTGAATCCTGACCTGTTGGAGACCTTTGACAATCCTCACCCGGATAGGGACTACAGGGTAACCTTTACCACCAGCGAACTGACCAGCCTCTGTCCAATCACCGGCCAACCAGATTTTTACCGACTAACCATTACCTATATTCCGGATCGGCGATGTCTGGAATCCAAATCACTGAAGCTATACCTTTTCAGCTACCGGCAAAGTGGTATGTTCGCTGAGGATATGGCCAATCGCATCCTCGACGATCTGGTAGAAATATGCCGCCCCCGCTGGATGGAGTTGGAAAGTGAAATGAATCCTAGAGGTGGGATAGGTTTGACTGTACGGGTGGAGCACAAAGCTCATGAAATCTAGTGATTCGCAACGAGGATTAAACTACTTAGCTTTGCTCGCTTGCGTTTTTGCCGGGAGCTTGGTCCTTGCTGCTGTTATGGCAAGTAAGATTATCAAGGTGGGCCCAATAGTTGTCCCCGCCGGCGTATTGGCATACTGCCTCACTTTCCTGATCACTGATGTGATCAGTGAAATCTGGGGTAAAGAGCAGGCTCAGACAGTGGTTATGGGGGGGTTTTTTACTCTGGTGCTGGTCTTTGTCCTGACTACCGCAAGTATTGTATGGCCTCCGGCTTCTTTCTGGCCCCACCAGCAAGCATATCAGACCATCCTTGGGAGCAGTGCGCGAATTATGGTAGCCAGTTTAACCGCCTATCTCTTCAGTCAGTATCATGATGTTTGGGCCTTTCACTTCTGGAAGCGAGTGACTGACGAACGATTTTTGTGGTTGCGGAACAACGCCTCTACAATTGTTTCGCAGTTATTGGACAGTGTGATATTCATTACCATTGCTTTCTATGGTTCCTTGCCGCTGATGCCACTCATATTGGGACAATGGGTTGTAAAAGTGGGTATCGCCTTATTAGATACGCCTTTTGTTTACCTTCTTGTATATGTGGTGAGACGTCGGCTCCCTTCTGCAGGACTGGGGCCAACCTTTGAGACATAGCCTGGATACTGCATGAATCACCCGCTGCGAGACGTATCGTGTCCGTTCAGGAGGCTCGTCCGGAATGACGTGTTCGGCGCATGGTGACATGGTTTCGAATGAAAAAAGAGACTATTGCTCGCTCATTTATAGGTATATTATTTTTTTTCTTGCCCTGAGTCACATAGCTCGCTAGCCTAGTGTTTGTGCAAGGAGTTGAAATGCAATCAACAAAGGAACTGATACGCCACAGCGTTTGACACTCAGGCAATATAGGAGGTTAGACTTTGATGAAAATCCTCATAAGTGACAACCTTGCCCAGAGGGGCATCGATCTGCTAAGCAGCGTCCCTGAGTTCGAGGTGGAATTCAAACCCGGGCTCTCTCTGGAAGATCTTAAAAGCGCTATTAGTGATGCAGAGGCACTCATCATTAGGAGTGGTACTGAGGTGACCTCGGAAATCATTGGGGCTGCTAAAAGGTTGAGGGTAATTGGTCGAGCCGGCATAGGGTTGGATAACGTGGATATACCGGCGGCGAGCAAACGGGGCATTGTGGTAATGAATACCCCTGACGGCAACGTAATTACCACAGCCGAACACTCAATAGCCATGCTTATGGCTCTTTCTAGGAATATCCACCAAGCCACCACTTCCATGAAAAGCGGCAAATGGGATAAAAAACGATTTCTTGGACAAGAAGTCTTCCACAAAACTTTGGGAATAATCGGCATCGGCCGCATTGGGCGGATTGTAGCTGAGCGTGCCCTGGGACTGCGGATGCAGGTGTTTGCCTATGATCCCCACATGGAGCCAGAGACTATTCAGAAATTGGGCGTTGTTTCCGTGGATTTGGATGAGCTACTCAATAAGTCTGACTACATTACCGTACACACACCTCTCACCAGGGAGACCAAGGGACTGCTCAATCGTGAGGCTTTCGCCAAAATGAAGGATGGCGTTATGATAATCAACTGTGCCCGAGGTGGCATCGTCAACGAGCAGGACCTCTATGAGGCGATTACCAGCGGCAAGGTAGCAGGGGCAGCCCTTGATGTATTTGAACAAGAACCGCCTGGTGACCATCCCCTGCTCAAATTAGATCAAGTGATCTGCACTCCCCATCTCGGGGCCTCCACCGGTGAAGCCCAAGAGAATGTAGCTGTGTCCGTAGCCGAGCAGATAAAAGAGTTTCTTCTCGCTGGCGGCATTCGCAACGCGGTAAATACTCCTCAGATAACGTGCGAACTCATGAGCGAGATTTGCCATTATCTTACTTTGGCTGAAAGATTGGGGTGTTTTCTAGGGCAGATAACTCAGGGTGCTATGAAAGAGGTGACCATCGAATACATGGGCGGTGTTGCTCAGTTGGACACAGCACCCATTACCTTGTCAGCTTTGAAAGGGCTTCTCGAGCCTATACTCCAACACGAGGTGAACTATGTAAACGCCCCAATCCTGGCTAGGGAAAGGGGAATTTTTGTAAAGGACTCCCGGAGTGAAGAGGCTCAGGATTACCTAAATCTCATAACCATTCGGGTGAAAAGTACGGCTGAAGAAACATCGGCTTCGGGAACGTTATTTGGCAAAAAAGAACCGAGGCTCGTTCGTTTCAACGACATTGCTCTGGAAGCAGATATGAGGGGCCATTTAGTACTCATTTACAATGAAGATGTGCCCGGGACTTTCGGGAGTATCGGCACCTGCTTCGGCAACCACAGTATCAATATCTCCATGTGGAAAGCCGGCCAGATCGTTGAAACGGGAGAGAATGTCCTGCTCCTTAGAGTCGACAACCCGGTGGACGAAAATACCATGGAAGATCTCATAGATCTTCCCAATGTCAATTCAGTGCAACTGTTGGATATTCGGTAAAACCGTGGCACACGCTATCCATGTCAACCGGGCGGTGGTCTCTGGGTTAGCGGCATAGAGCATGGCGCATGGAGCATAGGGTAAAAGGTACATTTCAAATTTGGAATTTTTCGACCCTCATATCGTAGCCCTCAATTCGAAATTCGCTAACCGCATTTCGAAATCATCTCTCTGCTATCAGCTATTGGCTGCATACTGACGCCATGCGCTTTGCGGTGAACGAAGTGAACGTACAAATAACCACAATGAACAGGAGCAACAATGAATTACAAGAATATCCAAGTCCATACTGACGGTGCTATAAGTACTCTCATCTTAAACCGGCCGGGAAAAAGAAACGCTCTGTCCTTAAACACCCTTGAGGAGATGGGCCAGGCTCTCAAAGATTTGGCGGAACGCCAGGAGGTAAAGGTAGTGATCTTAAGAGGTAATGGATCGGTATTTTCAGCTGGCCACGACCTGAAAGAACTCGTTGAGGGAGGGCTCAAAGAATATCGTAAAATTTTTGCAACCTGTTTGAAGGCGATGCTCTTGCTGCGAAAGATTCCACAACCGGTGATTGCGGCTGTGCATGGAATTGCCACCGCTGCTGGCTGTCAACTGGTGGCGGCATGTGATTTGGCGGTTGCCACCGAGGATGCCCGCTTTGCCACCCCTGGAGTGAAGATAGGGTTTTTTTGTACAACGCCAATGGTGCCTTTGAGTCGAGTAGTGGGTCGGAAAAAAGCCCTAGAGATGCTGTTCACAGGGGAGTTCATCTCAGCTCAAGAGGCGTTGCAGTTTGGTCTCGTCAACAGGGTCGTACCAGCAGAGGAGCTTGATGAAGCGGTAAAAGATCTGGCTGAACGTATCTGCCAGTTTAGCCGGACAGTCCTGGGATCAGGAAAGGAGGCTTTTTACCGACAGATTGAAATGTCTGAAAGCTTGGCCTATGCCTACGCCACTGAGGTTATTTCGGCCAACGGGGTGATGCCAGTGGCCCGGGAGGGTATGGCCGCCTTTTTGGAAAAAAGGCGGCCAGTGTGGCCAGAATGATATTCGCTTAGCGCATAGCAAAAGAAAAGAGTGAAAGGGGAATGATAAACGGTGAACATTGCGGAACCAGCAAATAATCGGCTTACCGTTTACTGTTTACCCAACGCTCCGCGCTCTGCGCTTTGCGTTCGACGAAAGGAGATACCAATGTACTTGCCTAAGCCATTCAAAAAGTTCGAGAGTCAATATCCCGAAATTGCTAAACTCTATGAAGAATTGGGAGTCAAGTGTCAAGCGGCCGGACCTCTCGATGCTAAGACACGATATTTGATTAACTTGGGGATCGCTGTGGGGGCGGTCTCTCCGGGGGCGGTGAAGTCTCACGCCCGTAAAGCAATTGAGCATGGAGCGTCCACCGGAGAAGTCTATCATGCTTTGCTGCTTGCTCTCACTACCGTTGGTTTTCCGGCCATGATTGCTGCTATGGGATGGGTGGAAGAAGTAGTGTCGGCTGCAACCCCATAGGCTAATGGTCATGTTCAGCCCAGCAGAAATCGAGGTGGTCTCCCAGGCGGTGGAAATTGCCGAAGATGTGACGGCCAATCATTTCAAGATTTCCACTGCCCGCTGGAAACATGTGCGCTACGACATCCGCACTCTTGCTGAGCTCAGCCCTCATGAGATAACAGACTATGCCTTTGCCCAGATAACCCGCTACAGTGGCAAAACTGAGCTGTCCGGGCAACGGCACTATGATTACTTCAAAATCTGTTTGCAAGACCAAAACATAAAGGCGGCAGTGGAACGGGATGAACGGGTGAGACTCCTTCCCCTTGGTATTTATGTGGTTACCCATGAATTGGTTCACATTGTTCGTTTCTGTAAGTTTCTCCAGCGCTTCGATGCCGAGCCTCTGGAGCGTCAACGAGAGGAGATGAGAGTTCATGAGATCACTCAACGGGTCCTCGGCAGTCTGAAACTTCCTCATCTGGGTTATGTTCTAGAGGTTTACGGTGACTATCAATTTATGGAAAAGCTCAAAGATCACTCTCTGGCCGCTTCCACTTGACAAGTTACCGACGGTGATTATATATATCTTGGTTGTCAAGTTGTTGGCATAATCGATCTGTTCGTTGGAGGTGGTTGAGAGTGCCTATTTATGAATATGAATGCGTAAAATGTCACCAGACAACTGAGGCATTGCAAAAGTTCTCTGACCCTCCTTTGAGCAAGTGCCCTCAGTGTAACGGACGCTTAAAGAAGCTTATGTCCTTGAATAGTTTTCACCTTAAGGGTAGTGGCTGGTATGTAACAGATTACGCTGGAAAGAAACCGAGCAGCCATGCGGACAAAAGCCCTAGCGACAGTGGTGGCAAACCCGATAATGCTAAAGCTAGTAAGTCGGAAAAAAGCAAAAGCAGCAGCGAAAGCGCTACTCAGTCCTAACTCCTACCTAAAGTCTCATCAAACTCTGCCTATGTGAAATCTCAAGTCACTTTTCGTCTAACCATCACTTCCCTAGAGAACATATTCCCAGGTCTGAGATGTAAACATGTACCGGGGAAACTGGGAGATAAGCCGACCGGGTAAGTGAAGAGCACAACCGATTATTAGAGAGGTGCTGACAACAATGACGTACCCAGGAGTGCCGGCGAACTCAGTCTTGATTTCTCTCCTTTCAACCAGATCACGCAACTGAGCTGATGTGAGAGTGACTATATTTTTGTTTGCATGAGCACCGAGGAGCTGTAATGCCACTGAAGTTGGTTTCAGGTGAGGTCCTAGCCAGCGGAGGAGTGGCATGCCAATAGACTTCACCTGAAGTAAGGCCAAATCCTGCAAGCGTATGTCTTTATTCACCAGCCATGCGGTGCGGCCTCTTCTATAAAGATAATAATTGGAAAAGATTGCCCCAGGGATGCCGAAGCGACGCCGGAAGAATTCCACCAGGTGACCCCTTTCAGGATCCTTTACCAACTTTGGCCATGAAGAATCCCACTGTATCGATTTGCTGGGGGTAGATGCGCCAGCAATATTTGATGGAGGCATCATAGGAGGTCTCCTTCCATTGCTGCAACCCTGGACTGTGTGGCAGGTCCATTGCAATGGGTTGAATCTCTGCCGGCCTGGTTTCTAATAAGAACTGGACCACGCCTTCGTTTTCATCGGGAGAATAGGTGCAGGTGGAATAAACCAAGGTACCACCAACCTTGAGCAGATCAAATGCCATCAGGAGAAGGTCACGCTGCAACCTCGTTAGTTTCTTACTAGCCTGGGTTGACTGTCTGAGGGTTCCACTCGGACCGGCCCGCAAAGTGCCCTCGGCCGAACATGGAACATCTACCAGAACTCGGTCAAAGAAAAATCTCTTGGGAAAGGTTTGGCCCGGATAGCGGGTGATCACGGTATTGGTCACACCTAATCTCTTTAAATTTGCTTTTAAAGGGATAAGACGGTCTGGGTTCCTATCGTTGGCCACGATTATTCCCTTGTTTTGCATTAACTGAGCAAGCAGACTAGTCTTGCTCCCAGGTGCAGCACAGAGATCCAATACTGTTTCGTCCGGCTCTGGTCCAAGAACAAAGGCAGCCAGAACTGACGAAAGCGCTTGAGAATGCAAAAGACCCAAAGAGAATTCGAGAAGGTGGCCAGGTTGGCTAATATTCACGGCTCGGTACACGAAGTCGAAAGGATCTTCTTTCACTAGCAGAGCGCCTTGCTCTTCAAGGTGCAGGCGAGTTTCACTCACAGGAGCTTTGAGGGTGTTCATCCGGAGGTGTACTGGCAAGGGGTCGGACAATTTTCTACAAAAAGCCACAAAATCGGGGATTATTTGAGAGAACGGGGCGAAGTACGCTTCAGGTGTCAAGCTAGCCATGGAGGAAATCCTGGCTGGAATGGCGAGTTAGAGATTGCTTTCGGTAAAATCTTTAGCCCGGATATTTCATAAATCATCTGCTGCGACCACGAAACAGGGAACCCACTTGTGGGACTGAGCGGAGCGCAGCGAGCGCGAATAATATGGCCGTCCTTCCTGGCGTCCTCGGGTGTCGGCTCCTGCGACGTACCGTTCAGGTACGCCTCGGAACCAACACCCTGTGGTTGCCAGGTGGCACGCCCATCTTCATGGTCTCGCGACAGTAATTCATGAAACATCCGGGCTAGGATCCTCGTATTCAGAAGAATCTGTAATCAGTCGGGGGCTTTCCACAGGCCCCTGGGGAACACTGTTCCGCAGACGACCTATCACTCTAATGATAACCGCAACCATGACCACGACACTGATTAGTATAATGAGGTTGGAGGCAAAAAAGGTGAGGATAAACTGATAGGGATGGTTGAGACTGTAAGAGGATATGCATAGACTGATACCCACAAAAAGAAAAAAAATGGACAGTAGTGCACTGGCACCGCATGCGGTCCACCAGAGCAACTTCCTCACCATATTGTTCTCCTGTCTGCTTTTTCGCCACTGCTCATATCCACCTTGTCATGTCTTTGTGGCAAGATAAAGTAAAAAGTGTTTCCATACTTTTGGGGCTCTACTCCTACCTCCCCACCGTGGATTTCGATTACATGTTTGACAAAGTGTAGGCCGTGACCGGTGCCCACCTCTAATTCGCTTCCGGCACTCCTATAGCCCTCGTCAAAAACACGATCACTCTCGTCAGGGCCAACTGGTTTGCCAGTGGTGAAAACGGTGAACTTAACCCCGTCTATTTCCTCGCCAAAATAGTCTTTTAAAAGTTTTTTCCCGTAAGATAAGAACTTTACCTTGTAGCCGTATTCGTCTTCAATCGTCTCTGTGTATTTCACCGCATTAGAAAAGAAATTGTCATAAACTTGTGCCAGAAGGCCCTTGTCTACAACCAGTTCCAACGATTCGTCAGGGACTTCTTCCAGGCGGTTGTCAACTTTGATGTCCCTTTGCTTAAATTGTGGCAAGTATCGAGCCAGGGTGGGTTCAATAATTTCCGTTCTGAAGTTGCACCGTTGCTTACGGAGAACGTAGGTCCCGTGGCGGAAATGCTCACGTCTTAGGAGGGTTTCTAGATAGAGGCTGGTGCGTTCGTAATGTCTTGTCATCTCCTTTCTGGACTTATCGAGGGCGGTGATACTGTCCTCCAGAGCGTGAAATATTTCCCGCAGTTTTTGGCAAGTGCGATCATCGATCTCCGGGCAGAATGATACCAGCTCTCGCACTTTTTCCTGAATAGCAACATTCTCTTTGATCTCTCCTTTAAGCTTCCGCAAAAATAGGCGGTAGTAAAGATTAGGCGAGATGACATTGTGATCGATGTCAGCAACCAGTTGGTTTATGAACTTGATGTGATGCAGGTTTTGATGGATTAATTGCTTCTGATGAAGATTGTAGCCAATGCGATTGGTAAATTTCTCCAAAAAAAAGCGCTGCTGTTCGGTGATTTTTTCAGCAGGATATATCTCAAACATGCCGAGGATGTCTTTGAGATGCTGAAATGGCAGAAGTTCTCCTACCGCCCTGTTGCCTTGAATGGGAATCACATATGAATCTCCAACAAAGTAAGCGCTTTCTTGGACTACTACTTCGGGATTTCCGTCTGCAGAGTCGTTTTGCAGGCCATTAATGCTGGAGCAAACAAGGCTGAGGCTTTTACCGTCTGCCCCCAAAAGGTAAAGGCGAACATCAAGGTCGAAAAATTCCTTGGGTACGAGAGTACAAACGAGATAGAGATTTTCCAAAGTAGTATATTCTTGGGCCAAATCGAAGAAGGAGGCAAAAGCCTCTTCCTGAAGACGCTCGAAGTTGTAGCGTTCATAGCTTTCAAGCTTTTCTCTGACCCTCTCACGAACTCTTTCCATCCTGCTCTGGTGCTGATGCATTGGCTCCTCTGTATTAAAAAGTCAGGGCAAAACTAAGCTGTATCTTAATGTAACCAAAGATGCAAATGAAGCAAATAGTACAGTGAGAACTCTGGGTAGAATTTAATTTATAAGGTTACGAAGGGCAGATTTCAAGCTTTAACTAGGAGTTTCCCCAAGCAAAGGCAGCTCAAGGAGCTTAAGAACGGCAGCAACTAATGCTGGTTTACCGAGTAGCTCACTCTGGCCTCTCAACTCTTAGATCGTCCCCTCCAGGCAAGTCGCAGATGAGCCGTGAAAAAAAGAAGAAACTCATGGTAACGAGCTGAATGCGGATGGAAGGACAAGTATCTACTATTTTGAGGACGGGCGAGGCATGGGTAGGGTTATCATCAGAATTGACTCTTGCTTGGAGCCGTTTTTGATAACCACGTTGCCGCCGTGCTGAGAGATGATTTGCTGCGACAAGGGAATTCCGATTCCGCCATCGAAGGATGGTTCGCGGTAAAAGGGGAAGAAGAGCTGACATCTGTCGAGAGAACCCGGGTTGAGACACAAACCACAGATCTCGATCACCACATAGTGGAGATTAGGGGCAGTAGTAATGGTGAGTTCACCACCCTGTTGCATGCCTCGCAGGGAGGTCTTGATTATGGAACGGAGACCCTCCTCGATAAGATGTCGATCCAATTCTATATGGGGTATCCTGTTACTTAGGTTGGTAGTAAGCTCAATACCCGTATGATGAAATTCATGACTCAATTGATTGATAACCCGAGCGAGGATTGCATTTATATCAGTCGGCACCAGATGCAAGCGGATTCGCTTGAACCCGTCCAGGACACGATTCACGGTAGCTTCCAAGCGTGAGACCTCTTTCAGAATGATCTCAAGATGGGGCCGACTAGGATCGCTTCGTGCCATCCTGCGCTCGAGCAACCGGGCAAAACCACCGATGGAAGTCAGAGGATTCCTGATCTCGTGGGCCACCCCCAAAGACATGTCATTGAGTACTTTGATCCTCTCTGTGAGTACAAGCTGGTCTTCCAGGTTTTTTCTGGTTGTAATGTCAAAGACGAAGCCGTCGATCAGCTCGATACTATTGTTGTGGCTTATTGGAATTGTGTGGTTAATTATGTGCCGCACCGTTTGATCTCGGTGGACGATTTTGTACTCCATATTGAAACTACTACCCCGTTTCAAGTAGCGTTCTCTGTGAAGTTGGACTCGTTGCTGATCTTCAGGGTGAATATGTCGCATCCAGAAAAGATGGTCTTTTTGGATTTCCTCATCGGTGTAGCCAAATGTCTTGAGACAATAAGGGCTGATGTAGAGTGTACGCAGTTGATCGTCCAAGGTGTAGGCAACAAGGGGAGCGTTTTCGAAGAGGCGATGGTAACGGTTGACACAATCTTCCAACCCTCTGGTTCGCTCAAGATTGGTTCGACTATCGAAGTCGGAAGCTGCGGCTGGGGGGGATCCCATCAGACTCATCCTGGATTGTGGATTCAGATTGACTTAAGGCCCCATTGATGAGTGCTAGGGGCGGAGTGTAAAATATTTTTTCTCATTTCTCAAGAGAAAAATGCTAAAAAGGGAGAAAAAACCAAATTTTATTACTAACAAAATAATTAACATTTATTTAACATTGCCTTCTACCGATCGTGATTTGTCTCTATGCGGCCTATATTGCCTTCACTGTCAACTCGCTTCGACAGAGATGGCAGTATGCTAACTTGAACACAAACGGTTTCTGTTGGTAGTTTGGTCAGCCTTCCAGGGGAGGGAAAGTCATACCGATAACAAGGGGAGCTAAGGTTCCATGAATGGATTTAGGATTGCAGGCACAGGATCCTACTTGCCAGAAAGGGTTCTTTCTAACTTTGATCTTGAAGAAGTGTTAGATACCTCTGACGAGTGGATTCGTAAACGAACCGGTATCAGTGAGCGACGTCTGGCCCGTCCTGAACAAGCAGCTTCGGATCTAGGTAGTGAGGCGGCTATCCGGGCTCTAACGCAGGCAGAAATGGAGCCAGCCGACCTTGATCTTTTGATCATGGCAACAATTACTCCGGATACCTGCTGTCCGTCAGGAGCGAACTGGTTGGAAAAGAAAATTGGTGCCCATGGAGCGGTCTCCTTTGACGTTACAGCTGCCTGCTGTGGCTTTCTCTTCGGTCTTTCGGTGGCCGAGCACTATCTAAAAGTAGGAACATTTGCTAACGCCATGGTAGTAGCAGCGGAAGTAATGAGTCGAACAGTAAACTGGCAAGATCGCAGTTCGTGTATTCTCTGGGGTGACGGTGCTGGGGCTGTAATATTGGACACTCGAAGCAAGAATGGTGCTGAGATCTTATCTACTATTGTTCACACGGATGGTTCCAGGGGGGAGAACCTCCTCATGCCCGGAGGCGGTTCAAGCACAACCCCCATAAGTTATGAGAGTGTAGATCAAGGAATTCACTACCTGAAACTCATTGAAGCTCCCACGACCTTTCGCGTTGCTGTGGAACATTTTACCATGGCCTGTGAAGAGGCCCTGGAGGTGAATGGGCTAACCGCGGATCAAATAGCTTTGTATATTCCCCATCAGGCCAATATAAGAATCATGCAGGCTATGGCCAAAAAGCTCAAAGTCTCCATGGATCGCATCTTTGTAAACATTGATCATTATGGCAACATCTCTTCAGCCAGTATGGCTATCGGCTTGGATGAGGCCAGTCAGCAGGGTCGCATTAACAAAGGAGATCTCGTGCTCCTTTGCGGTTTTGGGGGTGGTCTAACCTGGGGCAGCAGTTTAATCCGCTGGTAAAGTGCTCACAAGTGACGCCTCCCATTTTTTAACCTCAGAGATCCCAGAGAGATATAATTTCAGATTCTTGGTTGCAGATTGCAGATTACGAAACCTGCTGGTTCCTATTTGTTTCAATCTGCAATCTTAAATCTAAAATCTAAAATTTTGCTCTGTGCTCTTCGTACACTCGGTGGTTTTAATTCTCAGTCCTTTACCTGCAGGAGGTTTGTTATGACTACATTCAAGAATCTGTTTTCGCCTCTGAAGATGGGGCGACTCACCTTGAGAAACCGAATAACCATGGCACCTCTCTACCTCGGTTATGGAGGAGAGGGGGGCACGGTTGGCAAATTACTGCTGGAATACTATCAGGAGATGGCCAAGAGCGGCGTGGCCATGGTGGTGGTTGAGAATGCCACGGTTGATCACCCCACCGGTAGCGGTTCTAATCGAACCATACGGGTAGACACTGATGATAATCTAGAGGGTCTGAGCCAACTGGCGACGACCATAAAAATGGAAGGGGCCTTGGCTTGTCAGCAAATCAACCATGCCGGTCGTTTCGCCGGTTCTGCCCAGCCAGTGGCACCTTCTGCCGTGGAAACATTTGGCCGCATACCCAGGGCCTTGAGCACGAAAGACATAGGTGAGATAGTGGACAAGTTTGCCGAGGGTGCTCTCAGGGTCAAAAGAGCAGGGTTCGACATAGTAGAACTGCACGGAGGCACTGGCTACTTGCTTGCCCAGTTCCTTTCCCCACGGTCCAATAAAAGAGAGGACGAGTACGGCGGGTCCCTGGAGAACCGTCAGAGGTTTCCTCTAGAGGTGGTATCGGCAGTCAAGGATGCGGTGAAAGATTTTCCTGTAGGCTATAGGTTTCTAGCGGACGAATGGCTTGGTGATGGACTGACGTTGGAAGAGTCAAGCCAATTCGCCAAGTCGCTTGCCGCAGCGGGTGTGGCCTATATTTCGGTCATGGGTGGGACCTATGAGTCCTTTTTCTTGCCGGAGATTATAGAAAAATCCAAAAGTAAAGGTTACATGGCTGATTTGGCAGCGGTGGTCAAGAAAGAGGTTGATGTTCCTGTTATTACCGCCGGAAGGATTGACACCGGAGAGGTGGCTGAACACATACTTGCCAGTGGCAAGGCGGATTTAATCGGTCTTGCCCGGGTTTTATGGACAGATCCAAAATGGCCTGAAAAGGTGGAACAGGGGAGAGAAGAGGAGATCCTCCATTGCGATCCTGAGTGCGATACCTGCACCCAATTGGTGGTGAAAGGAAGGCCTGCCTTCTGTGTACGGTGGCCCCATACAAAAATGCGGGCTTGGAAAGACAAGTTCGAATAGAGTTGGCAGCTCGCAGCGGGCGGCAGGCAGCAGGATTAAATGAAAGCTAGGTACTATGCACTACGCACCAGGCACTTTGGAATTTCGGATTTATGATTTCGGATTGCGGATTTGGAGAGGCATAGGGCATGGCGCATAGGGTTCAAACACTGCAAAGTCTGCAATCTCCAATCGAAAATCATAATTGCTCCAATACTCCAGCACTCCCAGACTCCGTGGACAGATAAATTGCCACTGTTTCCTCAAAGAGGTTGAGTTCGAGTGACTTTTTCAATAGAGACAATACGGCAACTGTTAGCAGAATCTACCAATCAGCGACGTGCCTTAATGGAGGCTTACGCTTGCTTACCGCACACACGCTGCCGGCGGCAAACCTACTGCTGCTCTCTTCTTCCTGAGATGAGTTTGCTCGAGGCCCTGTCGGCAATCCAAGGGCTGCTGGAAATGAAATCCGAACAAAGGTCTTGGATGAGCAAAAGACTCATCCGTTATTTCCTCTTGAACCCGGTTGAAATTCTAAGGTGTCCATTCTTGGAGAGTAACAGTTGTCTCATTTACCCTACAAGGTTTTTTGGTTGCAGGGCCTATGGGCTTTGGTCAAAAAAGCATTACCGGAAGAAGGCAGAGCAAAGCAGACAGGCAAAGACTCTAAACCAGAGGCAGTGGCAAAGGTTAGGAGTCTCGCTGCCCCAGGAGGTTGTCGATTTCAATGTGGACTACTGCCCATATGTAGAACGGGATGGAAATACAGAGGTGGACGATACATTTCTTCTCAACACATTCTATTTCATTGATACTCTATCAGAACATTTGTTGCCGTGGCACAATACCTTTCATCACCAGTATTTCTCTGATTTGAGCTTTTTACTGGCCTCCATTTTGTTCGGCCTGCAAAGGGCTGTTCAGCTGAAATTCGAAGTTGTTCGCCATGTTCTGCTTACGGGCGATAAAGGGAGAGTCGATCAGCTGATAGACAAGCACGATGATTTCCTTGTAAATCTAGTGGCTTGGCAATAGAAGGTTTATGCATATTTTTACTGTTTTTCCGGTTTTTGTTCGGATGACATTACAAAAGAGTGGGATTGGCCAGGAACAGCAGAATGATGAATTGATCACTTCGATATTTCCGCCTGAGGCGGATTCGACATTCTGCGGTTCAAAGAGGGGCTAAACGAGCTGGACCAGTTCAGCTAATTGGTCCGGCCCAAAATCCAGTCTCCCAAACAGCTTCCTTTCAATCCCTTTGCAGATATTAAAATTCATGTGCACAAGCTGGGTTAATCTGGAATCATACTGGCCGTACCGCTTTATAATGTCATCCATCCTCTCATTCAGGCTGACCACTGATGTGTGCAAAACTCTCTTGTCAGCATAGTAGACAATTTCATTTTCGGAATAGAGTCCATCGAGGGAATAACTCTTCAGCCAAATGTGCTCAGCCACAATGTCGGCAATTTCATCTAATTGGTGCTGCAGGCATATTTCTCTGCCAAGAGCAGCGTGGTCCCCACCTGTTTGGAGACACTGGGTCTTGGCGATGTCGTGCAGTAGAGCGCCTGCTACTGCCTTATCCACCGCAAGCTGCACGCCGGAAGTCACAAGGCCGTTCGCAATAGCCCTGACAATCTCAGCTACCACAATGCTGTGCTCTCTGATGTTGTCCAACATCTGGTACTTCTCCATGAGGTCGTAACATTCTTTCTCACTAGGTATCACTGTACAATTTTCCTTTCTGGCATGAGCTTACACATTATAATGCTCAGAAAAGATACAAGCAATGCCGTCCAGAAAACAGCCTTGATTCCCTCGCCGATAGATGTCCGTATGGCTGTGAGAGCGGTGCTAGAAAGGGATTCTATAATTTCGGGACGAAGAAATTCCTGCAGATTTTTGGCAAGCTGCGATGCCATGTTGGGCGGTATTTCCGAGCGCAGTGGTGAGTTCAGTAAGCTGTTGATCGATTTATCGAGGTAATGAGATACCAAGGCGCCAGAAAATCCAATTCCTATTGTTCCTCCCAGGGTTCTGGCAAATTGCTGTGAAGATGTGGCAACGCCTAGGTCGCTCTCATGCAGGCTGTTTTGTACCTTGAGTAAGGTCGAAACAGATACGAATCCCATTCCAATACCTATGGGGCAAACAACCACACTAAAATAAAACAGATCTGTATCCGCGTTGAAGGTTAACGTCAGAGCAATGCTGACAAACATGAGTATTGCTCCCAGCACAGCAGATAGTTTCTCTCCGAGTCGGTTGACAAGCTGACCGCAGATCAAGGCACCCGCCGACCACCCCAAGCTAAGAGGGACCATTACTAGGCCAAGCTCCGCAGCGGTTCTTCCCAGGGTTCCCTGGATGAAGAGGGGAAGAAAAGCGAGAAGAGAAAAAATGGCAAAACTGCTGAAAAAGGCTGCTCCGTTGGACAAGGTAAAACCAGGTGTCAGCAAGAAATGGAGGGGTAGGATTGGTTCCGAGGCCCTTCTTTCAGCGTACCAGAAAAGTCCGCCTGCAGAGGCAGAAAGCACAAAAAGAGCAATCAGGCCCGGTGAGTACCAAACGTGTGCTTCGCCCAAGAGGAGGAAAGCAAATAGCAGGGCTAGGATGGAAGTACTCAAAGTCAGTCCACCTAGGTAGTCAACGGAAACACCGCTTTTTTTCTGGCGTGATTCTTGGAAATAACGAAGGATGAAAAAGACTGCCAAACCGCCGACAGGCAGGTTAATGTAGAACACCCACGGCCAAGTTAGATAGGTAACTATAAAGCCCCCCATAATTGGACCCATAACGGATGAAACTCCCCAGACAAAGCTTATAAGTCCCATCATCCGCCCACGCTCCTCCGGCGAAGAAACTTCAGAGACTACGATATAGGCGAGAGCAAAATTACCCCCTGCCCCGATACCCTGCAAACCCCGCAAACACACAAGTTGCGGCATGCTGTCCACCATGCCCGCAAGTAAGGAACCCAGGATAAAAGCCCCCACCGCAAAAACGAAAAGCTTTTTACTGCTGTAGAGATCAGCTAACTTTCCGAACAAGGGTAAGGAAATGGTTCGGGTCAGCATGTAGGCTGAAAAAACCCAGCTATAAAGTTCCAGGCCCCCCAGGTCGGCAATGATGGTGGGCATTGCTGCTCCAATAATGAGCGCATCAAGGGCACCTAAGAAAACCGCCAGCAGGGCAGCGGTGAGTATGAGAACTCTGGTATTTTTCCTCAGGGCGATGGTCACAGCGGCGCCTGCATTTTGAAAGGTCTTTCCAAAAAGGATCAAAAAATCTAATATATCAGGTAAGCATCCGGCGGTCAGCTATCAGTTTCCGGCCATGCCGGGTGTGAGAGATTTTTAGAACTTCAGGATTGCTTGTTCGCAAGAGGGAGTGGAATGAGAGAGTCAGAAGGAATGCACTACGAGGGGACCATAATTCGTCCTCCCAGCGAGGCCTTAAGCATTCTGCTCCAGGTCACTCTGGGGTGTTCGCATAATAAGTGCACATTTTGTGGGACCTATAAAGACAAGCGTTTTTCCATTAAGGATGACCAGACCATTCTGGCGGATTTGCAGTTTGCTGCAAAATACATGGTCAATCAAAGGCGGCTGTTCTTGATGGATGGAGATGGACTCATAATCCCCCAGCCAAAGCTGGTGTGGATATTGGACATGATCAAAAACTACCTCCCCTGGGTAAGAAGGGTTGGCGCGTACGCCAATGCCAAGAGCATCATGATGAAAAGCGATGAGGACTTGGTTCAACTCAAGGAAAAGGGGTTGGGCATTGTCTATTTGGGCGTTGAAAGTGGCGATAACAAAACACTTCAGAAGGTGTGCAAAGGGACTACGGCAGAAAACCTGATCCAACAGGGAAGGAGGATAAAAGAGGCGGGGATCAAGCTTTCGGTGACGGTTCTCCTGGGTATTGCTGGTCGCTCGGACTCCCTAAAACATGCCAGGGCAACAGGAAAACTTCTCAGCGCCATGGATCCCAATTATACAGGTGCTCTAACTGTAATGATCCTTCCAAACACACCTCTTGATGATGATTACAGGGCAGGTCGATTTGAGCTCCCTGATACCCGTGAACTTCTTCTGGAATTGCGAGAGATGTTCAAGCACACTCATCTGAGTGGGGGCCTCTTTATGTCGAACCACGCCTCCAATTATTTACCAATCAAAGCCAGGTTGCCCAAAGATCGAGAGAAGACTTTGGATCTCATTGATGCAGCGTTGCGGGGTGAGATTGATCTGAAGCCTGAATGGATGAGGGGGCTATGATTTTAACCGACAAGAGTGGATGACTAACCCCATGGAGACTTGTCGTTGGTCTAGAGCAATCATCCATGTGGACATGGATGCCTTTTATGCTGCAGTCGAGGTTTTGGACAATCCCGAACTGAGAGGGAAACCGGTTATTGTCGGCGGCAGCAAAGAGAGAGGTGTTGTTTCATCGGCATCCTATGAGGCACGGGCATTCGGCGTTCACTCAGCTCAACCAATTGCCACTGCCGTGCGTTTGTGTCCACATGGAGTTTTCCTGCCGGTTAGAATGGAAAGATACAGACAGGTCTCACAGCAGATCTTTGAGATCTTTCAGCGTTTTAGCCCTCTAGTTGAACCTCTATCCTTGGACGAGGCATTTTTGGATGTGACCGGTTCCACCCGCCTTTTTGGGCCGCCGGAAGAGGTTGCCAAAAAGATCAAGGAGCAGGTGGTCCAGGAGACGGGACTTACTGTCTCTGCCGGGATCGCTCCCAGCAAATTTGTGGCTAAGATCGCCTCGGACTTGCAGAAGCCCGATGGGCTTACCATTGTGCCGGAAGGACAGGTGAGAGAATTCCTGGAACCACTGCCCATAGAAAAGTTGTGGGGAGTGGGGAAGGCAACACGCAAGATTCTCGCACATCTTGGGGTAAGAACAATAGGAGACCTAAGCCTTCTTTCCTCAACGCTTTTGGTGAAGAAGCTAGGTAAACAAGGGCTCCATCTCTATCTCCTTGCACAGGGGATTGATGAAAGGGAGGTGGAACCGGAGCATGAGGTCAAGTCCCTTGGTCATGAGGACACGTATTCCTTGGACATCGCCGACTTGGAAGAGGCGAGAAAACAAATCCTTTCTCTCGCCACCAGGGTGGCGAAAAGGCTTCGCAGCTGTGGTCTTGCCGGCAAAACAGTAACCCTCAAGGTGAAGTATCATGACTTTGTCCAAATTACTCGTTCATCTACCCTCGGAGAGCCCACGGATGACAGTAGAGAGATCTTCCAGATCTGTTGTGATCTCTTGGGGAAGACCGAGGTGGGCAGGAGGCCCGTAAGGCTCCTGGGTATCTCTCTCTCCCAGCTAAGTGACCTGGATGAAACAAAGCAGCTTGCCCTTTTTGCGGCAAATGAACCAGACAAGAGGAGAAAACTGAACAGGGCCCTAGATACCATCTCAGAAAAATTCGGTGATAGGGCGATTGTTCCGGGTACTCTTTTAGATGATAGCTAGCAGCAGGCAGCTATTTTAACTAGGCACTAGGCACGAATGAGCCAGTGGTCCGTGGTCAAAGACGCATAGCGCAGAGAGCATAGCGCAAAGCGGATGACTGGATTGCAAAGACACGCTATGCGCTTGGCGCTCTGCGGTGAACGAAGTGAAAAGGTACTGGGCATCTCCGAGGGAACTGGCAGTGGGGAGAGCGGAGCCTGGCAAATGCCGGGAAATGTTGGATGAACAATGACTAATCGCATGGAAGAAAAGCTGGTTGAGACCCTGAAGGTCAACGAAGAAATCGCTCAGAAATTTTTTGAAATTGAGGTGAGTATATTGTCTATTCTTAACTTCAAGGATCTTTTTGAAAAACTGCTCACAGAAATAAGGGAAAAATTTGGTGTACCCTATGTTTGGATCTCTATGATAGACAAAAGCGAGGTTTCAGACCTGATTAAGACACTGGAGTCGTCGAAGATACTCAAAGGGGGATTAAATATTATAAAAAAGAGAAATTTTCTTGACCTCATCGAGAACAATACAAAACCAGTCCTTATTAACGGCGACCTTCGTCCCTATTATCAACTTCTTCCCCAAGGGCAGATGCATTTCATTCGCTCCCTTGCCATCGCCCCTATAACCCTTGATGGTGAAGTTATTGGAAGTCTGAATCAAGCAGATCTTTCCAGGTTGAGATACCGACCTGGGATGGACACTCGCCTGCTGGAGCAACTCGCAGTCAAGGTATCCATCTGCCTGTCTAACGTTACAGCCCATGAAAAGTTGAAGTGGTTCGCCTGGAGAGATCCCCTGACAGGTCTGGTCAATCGTAGGGTGATGGAAAAGGTGCTGCAACGGGAATATAAACGGGCCCTGAGATACGGATCTCCTCTGACCCTGGCATTTTTAGACCTAGATGATTTCAAGGCTGTAAATGATAAATATGGTCACGATCGGGGCGACGAATTGCTGACATATGTTGCGGAAGTTCTCGAGGAGCTGACTCGTGATAGCGATTTGGTTTCTCGATATGCAGGGGATGAATTTGTAATAATCCTTCCAGGAACCAGCACCGAGGAGTGTCTGCTCCTTATTCAGCGGCTGCAAAACTATTTTAACAGAAACCCTCTGGATGCTGATGGTGAGGAAATCCTGGTTTCCGTCAGTTATGGGATTTCCTCAATAGGAGATACTGGAGTGAATGATCCTCACTCTCTCCTGAGAAAAGCTGACCAAATGCTCTACAAAGCTAAAGACCAAAAAATGTGAGACAGTCCACCATTCCACTATCATCATCAGATCATACTATCCGCCCTTGCTACGCAATCTGGTTCCCCTAGCCCGGATAAACCATCCGGGCTCAGGTGATCTGGTGGACGTCCACAACTTTTACCCAGTATTTGAGAGTGCGTCCGGCGAGGGGATGGTTAAAATCGAGGACAAAATAGTCATCCTGGATGTCACCAACGAAACAAAGACCCGTTTCCCCCGGTGATATTTCTACCTGGAGAAGGGTACCTTTCTTGAGTTTTTTGCCCTTGGGAAATTCTTCTAGGGGCACGCGCAGAACCCTTGTCTCATCAAACTCACCAAAAGCTTCCTCGGGCTCGAGCTTAAATTCCCTTTCAGTTCCGGGATTGAGACCGACAATCTCCTCTTCTATCTTAGGAAAAACCTCACCCGAACCGAAGCGAAAGATCAAGGGATCCTTTTTATTGGTGCCAAGCACTCTTGTTCCTGACTCTAGAAAAGCGTCATATTCGATGGTGACGTATGTTCCGGGACCAACCTGCGGCATGGAAAAACCTTCCAGCAAGGGATTTCGCTAGGAAACCACAAGGACCACAATTTGGCATAGGGCAAAGAGCATAGCGCATAGCGAAAAAGAGAGCAAACGGTAAATTGTAAACGGTGAACGGTTGCGGAGCCAGGGCATTATCAGTTTACCATTCACCCTTTACCAAGCGCTCTGCGGCAAACTCTCTGTGGACTTTGTGGTGGAAAACTAACCACTGTGAACGCCGTTGAATTATAACGAATTCGTCCAACTATTGGAACCACTAAACTTCTCCTTTGGCTGTGGTTGACTCAATGACTCTTAAAGGGGATAATGCCCAAGACTTTGCATAATTAATGGACAGGCCTAGTAAATAGTCTTCTCTCCTTCTCCCAGTGGAGGTGGGTTATGCGCAGGTTTACGGCAATTTGCCTCGCTTCTCTGTTGCTTTTTGTAGTGACAACGGCCTCCGGTCAGAAGGGGGACTTTGAAAAAGAGCAGAGACAGCAAAAAGAGCAATGGGAGCAATTCACCAAGGAAGGGGAGGACCTGTTCATCGAGACGGAGCAGGAGTGGCAGCAAATGCTCCGAGAGCAGCAAGAAGACTGGGAGCGAATGGTGGCAGAGATTGACCGCATCTGGCGTGATAGCCTTACCACCACCAAAAAGGAGTGGGTAGATTACAGTGACGGATACTCCACTCGCTCCTATGTAAATTTCGAAGACGGGGATATGGTGCTGGCAACCATGATTGCAACCAGCGAGAAGCGGATCACCGAGCTGAGCAAAGAGCGAATCAGAAGGCAGTTGGCCAAGGCCCTGTCATCCAACAATTCCTCCGGGCGCTCCATCTTGGCGGGCCAAATTGTCGATAGTCGTGGACAAGTGGTCACTGAACAAAATTTGGACCGCTACCTAGACGAAGAAGTCTTTCCACGAGTCAAGCGCGATCCGCAACCTATCCTTGGCAAAGACGGTTTGCCCCGATATAAGCTCTTTGTTCCCATGAAGCTGATCCCGAATCATACCATGGTGCGGGCACGACCCTACATCTCTGAGGTAAAGCGGCAATCACAACGATTTCGCTTGCGACCAGAGTTGGTGATGGCAGTAATACACACCGAATCATATTTCGATCCCCTGGCGCGATCCCATGTCCCGGCTTATGGCCTCATGCAGCTCGTGCCAATTTATGGGGCGAGGGAAGCATATAACTATGTCTATGGACATGACCGGGTTCTTCCAGCCAACTATCTTTACCAGCCCACAAACAATATCGAATTGGGTGCGGCCTACCTAAACTTATTGATCTACAAGCATTTCGCCAGCGAAACCCAGCCGATGAAGAACTTGTATCTTTCCATTTGTGGTTACAACTGGGGCCCTTCATCTATCCAACGCAAGATCATTCGTCGATACCCCACCTCCACCATGACTTCCGAGCAGCTTTATGTGGTACTCCGACAACGTTCACCTCGAGAGACGAGTGACTACCTTCAGCGGGTCACCCAGCGGATGCCCATGTACCAACCGTTTTTTTAAAGAGTACAAGAAGCACTGCGGTCTTTCTCCACAAAGTCCACAAAGATCACAAACATTTTGCCGCAGGGCGCAGAGCGATTGGTAAACAGTGAAGGGTGATTGGTGAACCGAAAATGGTTTGGTTTCGCAAGCGTTTACCGGTTACTTTCTTTTTCGCTTTACTGAAATGGTTTCGATTGCTTTCTAGCGACGATCACTTAAGGGTTACTTTTGGCCTCTCGAGTCAACTCCGGCTTTGGGATGAGGGCACCGGTGGGACAAATTGTGGCGCAGGCTAGGCAGGTGTGACAGGGTAGATCCGTAGGGTCGATGTCACCGAAAAAACCAATAACGGTGTCAAAGCCCCGTTGGGCAAAAGTCAACAGATTGTGTTCATTCTTTTCTCGACAAACATAGACGCATTTCCCGCAAAGCACACAGCGAAAAGGATAGTAGGTGAAAAAAGTGAGGTCAACCTCTTCCTCAACTTCTCGTTCAAGGAATTCTAGAGGTTTTGGATTCAGACCGACTTTGAGGTACTTGGCAGTGCGGATCAGCTGACAGCCACCCTTGACCGGACAAACTTTTGCCTCACAGGGATGTCCTGACATGAGAAGCTTAAAGGCCATGCGCTGCAGACGTCTCACTGGTGGTGTGTCGGTCCTCACCACCAATCCCTCACGCACTTTCTCCGTGCACGAAGTCACAGGCCTGTCAAACCCCTCGATTTCTACGAAGCACAATCTGCACGAGGCGTGGGGCTGCTGCCTTGTTTTTATGAAGCATAGATTGGGGATGAATATGCCATTCTCAAGACATGCTTGGAGAACAGACCTTCCCTCTTCTGTCTCTATTTCCTTTTCATCGACAATAAGTTTGATCATTTTTCTTCCGCCCACCCACCATTCCAATCTTCCACCATTCTACAATTCCAAAGACACCGCACCAAAAAGAACCTCGAAGGTCTGGTAACCTCAAACTGTTGCAAAAATTTCTAACCGCGTCCTACTTCTTTTCCTTTATGTCCTCAGGTGGCCGCTCGATAACCGGAGCTAGCTCCGGCGGCGAAACTTTAAATACCGCATCATATTCCGGAGGGCATGCCACCCTGCATTCTCCACATTTGACACAAAGCTCTTGGTCTATGGCTTTTTTCCTTCCCTTGGTAGTGAAAATGGCATCCACTGGACAGCAGCCAACACATACTTCACATCCTCTGGCGCATTTTTCCAGATCGATGTAGAAAGCGGTAAGAGCTCTACACTTTAAAGCCGGACATCTCTTCTCATTGATGTGCGCTTCGTATTCTTCTCGAAAATATTTGAGAGAGGTTAGCACTGGATTGGGAGCAGTTTTACCCAGTCCACATAGGGAGCCATCTTTGATATCCTTGCTTAATGTCTCTAGCAGTTCGAGATCTCCGTCCCGACCTTCTCCTTTGGTGATACGTTGCAGGATGTTGAGAAGGTGTTTAGTCCCCATGCGGCAAAAGGTGCATTTGCCGCACGATTCCTTCTGAGTAAAGTCGAGAAAATATCGGGACACGTCCACCATACAGCTGTCCTCATCCATCACCACCATGCCGCCAGAACCCATCATTGCCCCTGCTTGGGTGAGGGAATCAAAGTCAATTGGAGTATCGAGAAAGCTAGCAGGCAAACAACCGCCAGAAGGTCCGCCAATCTGCACTGCTTTGAACTCTTTTTTGTTGGGGATTCCTCCGCAGACATCAAAGATAAGCGTCCGGAGACTCGTTCCCATGGCAATTTCAACTAGGCCAGGATGTTTGACATTGCCCACCACAGAGAAAATGGCAGTTCCGGGGCTGCGCTCAGTACCGATGGTTCGAAACCATTCAGCTCCCCTTACCATGATTGGGGGCACGGCGGATAGGGTTTTGACGTTGTTTACTACCGTCGGACGTCCCCAAAGCCCCTTTTCCACTGGGAAGGGAGGGCGGTGCTGTGGCATTCCCCGCTTTCCCTCTATGGACTGGATAAGGGCTGTTTCCTCGCCGCAAACGAAAGCCCCGGAACCTTGAAATACAGAGACCTCGAGACTGAATGATGTGCCGAGAATAGAAGGCCCGAGGAGAGAGAGCTCCTTGGCGCTTTTTATTGCCTTCTGGATGGCCTTTACGGCAAGGGGATATTCCGCTCTTACATAGACAATGGATTGGTTCGCTCCCACTGCATGGGCACAAATGGCGAGACCTTCCAACAACTGGTGCGGATTACTTTCCAAAATAGTGCGGTCCATGTAGGCGCCCGGGTCCCCTTCATCACCGTTGCAAATAACAAATTTGCCATCACCTTCGGCAGTTCTTGCAATTCGCCACTTGCGACCAGAAGGAAAACCAGCACCCCCTCTGCCCCTGAGGCCCGACTCCTCGATGAGATTAATTACCTCTTCGGGATCAGAATCCAAAGCCTTGACCAAACCAGAGTATCCCCCCCTGGCAATGTATTGATGAATGTCGTCCGGGTCTATAAGGCCGCAGTGTTCCATGACCAAACGTTGCTCCAGGCTGAAGCGGGGAAAGTCCATTACTGCAGGAATCAGATCATTTTCTTCCATGGCGCCCAAAACATACTTGAGAACAGGATCTCCTCCTTCCAGGTATGATCTGACCAAAATTCGTGCCCGGTCAGCATTTATTTGGTAATAACAAATGGGCGGAAATCCCGCAGTGGGATGATCTATGATGACCAGGGGTTCAGCATAGCAGTGGCCGATACAGCCGACGGGGACAATTCTTGCTGCAATGGACTTTTCAGAAAGGGCTTCTTCGAAGGCCTGTTTGGTCTCGGCTGCTCCAGAGGCCAGACCGCAGGTGGACATGACCAAGAAGATGGTTGGAATGGATTCTCTCTTTTGCTCCTCCATACGGTGTTTCGATTCCGATTGAATGGGAGCAAAGCGTTTTTTTGCCTTTTGCTCACTCACTCGCTTTATCCCTTTCTTCCCGCTCTCGCTCAATCTGGAATTGTAGGAATATACCCTCGACCTTGCTCGGTTGCATATATCCCTGCACATTGTCATTAATCACGGCCACGGGTGCCAGGGCACAGCATCCGACACATGCCACTCTTTCGATGCTATATTCGCGGTCGGCAGTAGTCTCTCCGTCCTTTATCCCCAGTTTTCGTTCGAAGTTTTCCAGAATAATGTCGCCGCCTGCTACGTGGCAGGCAGTACCAAGACAGACCTTTATCTGATTCCTACCCGGGGGGTGGAAGCGAAACTGATTGTAAAAGGTGGCGACTCCATAAACTTCGCTGGGGGAGATGTCTAGATGACTTGCCACCATCTCCATAGCAGCAGAGGCAAGATAAGAATGTTTCTCTTGAATAGACTGGAGGATAGGAATGAGGTTTCCCCTGTGTTTTTTGAACTTGGACAGCGAACGTTTAATCTCTTGGATCATTGCTCGTTCTTCTTGGTCCAAGTCGGAAGCTGTCATATCTATTCCATCGTTGTGAAACGCCACAGGTATTTTCCCTCTTCGTCCAACCTGCCATTACCATCTCAGGCTACGCATTTCAAGTTAATCAGGGCTAATGCTGGCATGTTAATTATAGCACAAACTGCGTGTGCTTGCGCAAATGAGCACGAATATTTTGGAGGGTCTTTCGCATTCACAGGTGGCAGGAGGCTCTGAATGTGTTCTTTGGCGGGTAATTAGGGAAATTTTTGCTTACTAGCTGCTGAATCCAGCTTATTTCTCTGTCTTGACCTTTTTCAATTTAAGGACTACCTCAGTTGGTTCCAAACGACCTTTGGCAGGATCTCGTCTGTACTCCTCAACAATTATCCTGTCTTGGTATATCTTTTTTACTATGCCGTCGTGCTGACCAACGTACGTGCCCTCCTGGACCACATAACCCTTGCCGGTGGCGTCTTCCACCAAAGCCTTGCTGCCAAAATGCCCCCAAATAATCGCCTTGAGACCGGCTTGGATTTCGCTCAGAGGCATTTTCTGTAATGGGGTAAGTTGACGATGAACCACCACCGGCGCTTCCTCGGTAGCTGCGGCGGCGAGAATGAAAGGCTTAAACGGGTCAGGCTTGCCAGTGGGGTCATATTTCCAGCCGGTGTCGGTAGTTGAAAGTTGTGCTGTGGGGCCAACTGGTGATGTACCCGGCGAGGAACCGGTGGCTCCGGTCGGTTTTTTCTGGTCCCCAGGTTTCTTGGCCGCAACTTTGATTGCTCCGCCAGCTTTCGGAGCAACAAGACGGTAAGCCTGGGCATTGACGTAGTGATACTCAAAATTTCTATCCTGAGCCTCTTTTATGGTCTTGGCATCTAGGTATTTACCTTTGAGCTGGTCCAGGCTTTTGGGTACATTCCCATTGTTATCCTTTTTATAGGCTATGATTCCCTTGTTGACTTTTCTTAAGAGAGCAATCTGAGGGTTTTGTTCGGCTCTTTGAACCGCAGTGGATGGACGCTCCACAACCTTGGTCTTGTTGGTGTACCAGACAAAGTATCCTACCAGCGCCAATAAAATGACGGCAAGAATTATGATTTTCTTGTCTTTCATCCATCACCCCCCGGTGATATTGTGCTCGGCACAAGTTTGGAACAATTTGATATCACAGTAGATAATTGTCTATATAGTATATGCAAGAAATATGCAAGCCGAAATGGCTAGTAGATGAAGAAACGTCTTCATTGTCCGGCAACATTACGAGAAAGACTATCTGCTTGCTGAGAAAATGAAGGGACAGGCTAAAACAGCCTCTATACCCCTGCCAAGGTGCGATATCCTGTAAAGTCGTAGCTATTCTGGGTATCAAAGCTCGGCACCAGTTTGTCGGATGGTATGGCTGGATCAGGGGCTGCTGCTGGCTTCAGGTCGTAGGAGCAGTTATCGCTGGGAAGCCAAAAATAGAAACCCAGTTTTCCCCCCTCGTGGGCAAGATAAAAGTCCCATCTCGCGTCGCCATCTTCGTTATAGGTGATAAACAGGGACATTCCGGGATTCAAGGTGATCTCAGGATAATCAGCTGGGGAAGTTCCGCCATTTACGACTTGAATAGGGCTGCTCTCGTCGGGCAAGTCGGTTTCGGCTCTGGTCAGCAGGTTTCGCATGAGTGTAATGGCCTGGGCGTCATTGGCCTTCATTCTCTCTTCCGTAACCATCTTGATTGCGATGCTGGCGAGGACTCCTAAGATAGCAATAACCATCAAGAGCTCGACGAGTGTGAAACCTTTCTTATCTGAAATTGAATAAAGCCTCATTTTGCTGCGCATATCCGCTTCCTCCAAGGTGGAATAAAACCATTAGGTTTCAGTGTCCTTATGCATACGCCCAACCAAAGGGGCAAAAAACCTCTTGACCGCTCTGTCACTTCTGCTGAGCAAGCAATATCAGTGCCAACAAGCCTAAAAACAAAGTTCCGTGTTTGAACTGTCCATAATAATACTTTGGATAAGAATACTAATTCTTGAGATAATAAACACTTAGATAATATCTTTTTCTATCTCCCACTTGTCGACCCATAAAGCCAGCGACAAGGGTGAGGTTGCGATTTCTGACACTCTATGACAAACTTCGCCATCTCATGTCAACTGTCCCCCCTAATCCCCCGGAGGGCTCGTTTGGTTTTGGAGATATAGACTTCGAACGGAGTGTCGTTGGGCCCCGTCTAAACCGCAGTCGGGGCGAGGGCTCATTACTAGCGCACCCTTGCGGCGCCCTGTGTTTTCTTGTACTCTTTAAATTCCGGGCAGTTGCGGCATGAAAAGCTCACCCAGTACTTTTTCACTGCCTCCTCCAAACACTTCTGGTAGTGGGGGCAGTCAAAGTATCGATGGGCAGTTACGTTACCGTATCTGAGCTCTTTCTGTAATTCCTTAGCGGGCGTAGGCATCAATTCCTCTGCCTCCTCATCTGGGCCTGGTCGATATCCAGGGCAGGCGCGTATTTGCGATCAAACCCCAATCCGAAAAAATCGATCAGAGCAAGCCGAAATCAATTATGATAACTAGTTGTTGAAATATATTTATAACATTTTCATTTGAAAATGAAAAGTATTATCTAACTCTTACGGGCCTGTAGCGCTGTACCAGGTACTGTTGGGATACTTGGCAAGACGGGCGCCCCTAGCATCTTGAATCAATTGTATAGCAGCAGCTGCGTTGGCATTACCCATTGAGGCAGCCTGGCGTAACATGGGCAAGGCCGGGTCTTCAATGAGGGCCAGGCAAGCAGGGGCACCGCCCAGCACTCTTTTCCGCGCAAAGGCTGGCATCTTTGCGAGGAAGCCAGTGGCAGGACTGGAGCTTTCGCCTGCCTTTCGGACCAGCAGTTGTAACAGGCGATTGTCGCTCATCCAGGCGCGGTCGGAAGTGCTCAAAGTGCCGCCGTTCATGACGATGTCACGCTTTTGCTGTAAAATGGCTTTGAGACCTCCCATTGCACCCTTCGCCACATCTGGGTTCGGGCTCTCCAGATAAAAAAGGATGGGACCCAGATACTCCATGGTGGCTGCTTTTTCGAATGCTGCATCCAAGAACTTGTTGTTAATTTTTTTATTCCAAGAGGTCTGGGGCATGGCAACTAATCTCGTCAGGACGGCCAAATTTGCCCCTGTAAGTCGGTTGAGGGTAATCTGATACTGTTGTTTGTAGTAAATGGCAGAGCTTCGGTTACGCTCTAAATAGTATTTCTGGGCATGGCCGTAGTAGATGAAGAGAAAAGCGTTGGAGTTGGGATCTTGTGCTTGGTTTTGTGCCGTCTCGATGGCTTTGTCGTAATTGTTTCTCTCGAAGGCTTGGAGATTGCCTTTTTCCCAGTCGAGTAAAGGCCGTTCCGCCCAAGTGACCGACTGAGCCGTAAGATTTGATGTATTTCCACCTACCAGCAATAATACGATAACGGCGAAAGCAGTTACCCCGATCCTTTTGCCCATGGACTGGTCTCCTTTTTTAAGCATGGCCATTAATGGATTGGCTGCAGATTATAGAAATGGCGAGCGATTATGTCAAACCAACGATGGTTTTAGGTGTCAGGAAGGATAAACACAAAGCCATTGGGCTTGAACACTGAAACCTGAAACCTTAGCCTACTGGTTTTTATTGGATCGCAGGTTTGCCAGTGGATTAGAGCCATCTAGCCCTTCCGGTACAGGTATTCCCAACAGGTGGGTCACCATGGGAACTAGGTCCAAGGTTGAAGCACGAGCCTTATATATATGTTGGCCTGGGATAACTGGTGACAGTCCTGGTCCTGCGACCCAGAATGAGACGATGCAGTCGTCGGGATAGTAGCTGCCATGATGTCCGTACTTGTCGAAGTCGCGCTCGAAATAATATCCTTTTTTGTTGATCAGCTTTATGTCCGGAGCTGTCTGCCTGGTGTACTGTCTTCTGAGGCCTCGAAGCAGATATTGCCCCAATTCAAAGTGCTCTGTCAGCTCATTTAGAGGCTGCAAGGCCTGACGAAATCCAAAATTTCCGCTGCCGGTTGCTTGATAGCGTTCCCAGTCAAATAGCCACCATTGGTCGTTCTCCAGCTGACCCTCGTACCGTTCTCCGGGATATTGGCGAATCAGCATTGCCTTCATGGAGGTTTGCACGTCGTGATTTGCCAGAATTAGATCCACCGCAGGTTTGACATCTGCTAGCAATCTGGGTGGATCCATCCATTTGTCGGTTTGCCGGTTTTTGAGATACACTTCCTTCGTGCAAGCCCCGGGCATAACGACAGCATCCGCCCGCCTGTTGCTTCTCAACCAACTCGGCAACTTGTAATGATCACCCAGACTGTGCTCCAAGGTGTCATCGGGAATGTGTTTTCGGATGCGGATGGAGCCGTGCTCCGAAACCAGAATGAAAATAGTATCCTCGTAAATTCCCAACTCTTTGAGGGCGTTGAGCAGCCTTCTCATGAGCGGGTCCAGAACGGTTTTAACATAGTGGCTCTGAATTTCGTTCATGGAGGCCTGACGTTTTTTGAAATCAGCCGAGGGATAGTGTGAAAAAAGGTCAGTTCCTAACAGTTGCACCACCATTACATCTGGCACCAGATGATGGTATTTGTAAATGCCTGCCAGGCTTCTCCTGAATGCGGATACATGGCCGGTGAGAAAGCCGTCGAGGGTCTTATTATCCACGTAGCAGCTGTTAGGTACCCATTTGCCATGGCGAAAAGCATTGAGAACAGAAGCATTTCCCCAGAAAAACGCGCCGGATTTAACCGACCAATCAGCACCTTTGGTGAGCATGAGCATAGTGGTCATGGATCGTTTGTCAGACTGACCAACATAGTCGAACAAGGACTTGACGTTCCGGTCCTTTAAAATGTTGTTGATTCTGTCTTGGGAGTAGGAAATGAGAGTGCGGATTTGATAGGTGGCTCGGTCAAACCAAATGGTAGATACCACCCCGGTGCGCTGAGGATACAGTCCGGTGTACATGGAAGTCACAGCTGGTTGGGAGGCAGCAGGAATGGTGGTAAAGACCTGGGGTAGATAGACGTAGGCTTGACTGCCAGTGGTTCCTTCGATAATTTCCCGGAAATTGGGCAGATTCTCGAGGTTATCGGCCAAAATTTCTTGCTTGAGACCATGGAATTCGAGAATGATTATCTTTGGACCCTTCTCACCAGCCGTTGCTCCTCCGGTACAGAGTATGATCAGGAGTAGACAGACGCTTATCACCAGGGGCAAAGGTACTTTGCTAGGAAGACAATCAAGTTTCACAGGCTATTTCTGCTACCTTCCAAAGTCACGGAGTGTTGAAGTCACAAAGAATTTCAAATAACAAATCACAATCAACAAGGTGTCAGGTTTCGGGTGTCAGGTTTCAGGAGAAAAAACCCAAGGGGGAAAATCTGGAACCTGAACACTGAAACCTGAAACCTGGAAATTTGGTGCTCGGAAATTGACATTTTGCATGCTTCAGTACTCACCGCGTAGATATATTCCCAGACAGCCACTACAGCAATACTTTCTCATGGTGTAATCCTCAGCTACTATGCTCCCAATCTCAACACCAAATAGACTTTTGGATTGCGATCACGGTCAGTTACGCTTTGACCCACGTCAAAACCCACCTCAAAGGGAATTTTGTCAAAGAGGAACATTTGCAAGCGGACTCCACCACCCACGCCTACTTCCGCACCGGATATTGACTTACTGTCGTTATACTCTCGCCAGATTTGACCACTGTCCACAAAAGCCACAGCGAGGAGTTGGTGAAAATAAAAGAGATCCCAAGCTGTGGTAGTCCGGTCGATGACCACGAAGGGATAACGCAGTTCTAGACTGGCAGCCCACAGCTTCTCGCCAGAAAATTCGTTGAAATCGTATCCTCGCAGACTGTTCTCGCCTCCCAAGACGAATAGTCTGGGATCATCCTTTTTAACCCCACCGTGGACCCGCAATGATGGCACCAATCGTTGACCTGCCCCGAAAAGTTTTTCTAGAGCCAAGTTGGTGTAGAGCCTCACATCTCCCGCATAACTTTGAAAGGTGGTCTCACTTCCCATGTACTCGTTACCATATTTCGCGGTGAGATCAACCTGACTGCCGGAAATAATCTCCATGAGGTAATAGTCGGCAGTATCTCGAACCAAACTGAGCACTAGACCATTGAGCCGCTCCCATTCGTCAGGCAAATCCACCCAGGAAATTTCATAGCCGGTAACGATCCGGTGATAGAGATCGAGAGGAAAGCTAAAAGTAAGACTGCCGCCCGCCTCCCTGCGCCAGTCATCCTCATCATAACCTGTGTCCTTTAGGTCACCGTAATAGGTGTTCTTATCGAAGAGATTTAAGCCAACTGCGGGGTACCACCCGAGGTAGGTGTATCCTGCCAACAGTTGCTCCTTGCCGCTTTCTGTCCCCACGCCGCCACGGAAGCTTAGGACGTGATCTCCTGTGTAATTGCTACCCTGCCACTCCACACCAGGAATGATTCCATCCTTTTCATTGTAGTCGAGGTAGGGCAAGAAGAAATCAGTGGAAAAACTGTCATGGTAGTCTTGCTCTTTATAGGTTTCCCCTCGGCAAGGTAAGACCAAGAAAAAGAGAAAAAAGACCGCCAGCATGACCAACAGCAGTCTGTGCGGGTCAAATGACCTTGACCCCTGTACTTTGTCGGTTTTTTCCCGGCAACCATCAAGGTCAGCTACCATTTGCGACTCCCGGCTCCAAAGGCATCATAGCACCTTCAAAAATCTTGTATTGTCCGTGGCGAAAATAGCTGAAGAGTAACCGTGTGCCATCCGGGCTGACCCGAGGGGAAAATATTCCACCCACCACCTTGGACAGACGGTAAGTGTCTCCGCTCTCCAGGTCCAGGAGATAAAGATTGAAGATGCCAGTCTCGTCAGAGACGTAGAGGATTTTTTTGGCCTCTGGCATGAGTAGCGGCCATATTTCATCCTGAGGCGTATTGGTGAGCCGGGTTTCCTTGCCGCTCACAAGGTCTTTGAGTACCAGATCAAATTGCATCTGGTACTCTCTGGAGAAAACTAGGAGATTGCCATCTGCAGACCAATTGGGGTAGGCTTCATCATTTGTAGTCCAGGTTAAACGGTTGAGTTTGCCGTCTTCCAGATTTACTTTATAGATATCGGCAAAACCATCAACCGTTGCAACAAATCCCACCTCCTCATCTCCTGGGAGAAAAGCTGGAAAGCTGTTTACTCTGAGGTTCTGCTTGATCGGTTTTTCCTTTTTCTGGTTTAAATCGTAAAGAAAAAGATCGCTACGATTATCTTCATCACTGACAAAGACTAGCCGAGTACCATCATGAGACCAGCCTAGAGGAGCTGGATACACGTACCGTTTTTTCAGTCTCGTGACCTGGCCGCTCGACCGCTCAAGCAGGTAAAGAGAAAACTCGAATGATTCATTTTCCAAGTCAGATATGAAGGCAATCCTGCTGCCGTCGGGACTATAGGCAGGGAAAAGATTCCAGCCCTTATTGGCGGTGAGAAGACGGACTTGGGCAAATGGATCTTGCCAGCCCTCTCCGCCTACGCGGAGCCGACTGTTGGCATACTCTCGCCAAGTCCACTCCAGGCGGCGGTAATCCTGGCCAGTAACCTGATAGAGAGCGCTGTGAAGGTTAAGCTTGTTTTTTATCAGCCGCAGGAGACGGGGAATGGTGTCTGGGCCGTAGGTGTCAACCAGAAACCGAATGAAAAGGTCACTTTGGTAGTAAGCTGACCGTATCTGGTGGGGGGGTAAATGGCTAAAGCCTCGTAACTGATTGAGGGGGATGAGGCTGTGATCCATGACCGCATCACGAACGTACATGGCCGAGGTAGAGTCCCAAGCCTTAGCTTCATATTGAGCGACCCCTTCCATGTACCACAGAGGCGAGAGCACCCCGGTGAGTATGATTTGCAAAGAGCGGTAGGGACCATCGAGGAGATACTTGAGTTCAACGGCGTGAGTGATTTCGTGTAGAGCCAACCGCTGAAGAGCTCTATCATTGCTGGTTACGGGAAATACAACTCTCTCTTTAAAAAATTCAGTGAACCCACCGCTTCCTCTTACCAGCCCAGTTACAATGTTTGTAGTCTCATACTCCTTCTGGGACGGATAAATGAATACGGGAATGGTTTTATCGAAGTGCAGATCCAGGTCGTGGTTTATACCTGTAAGGTGGGTTGCATAAATCTGGGCTACGTCGAGGGCTCGCCTTTTCAACTGTTCCGGATAAATAACCCGAAACCCATTGCCTTGTACCTCCTTCCAGTCGTAGTCGGTGTCTTGTATTTTATTCTTGCCGTATAAGCGTTCAGAGCCTGTGACAGTCATTTGCTCGCGAGCACAGGAAAGGAGCGCTACCAGCAACAGTAATGGCCATAGTCTGTTAGGGGACACAAAACTCTCCAATTTCTTATGACCGGATCAGTTTAAATTTTGGAGACTCTTGAAGGTGTTTTCCAGAGTCCCTACTGTATCAGTTGTAAGCACCTCTGCCCGGCGGTGAATCCATCGCACCGACCGACTAAGCACCTGGCCGGGTCCGATTTCAATCATAGGTGCCAAATTCTGTCGGGCCAATTCCTCTACTACTCCTACCCACTGAACCTTACTTCGAAGCTGAATAGAGAGCAACTCCGCCACCTGAGATGCTTTCATTAACGGTTTTTGATCGATATAAGAGAGGATGGGAGTGTGAGGATCATTCATGGGAATTGTGGCAATCTTTTTGGCCAGACAGTGATCGGCTGCGGTAAGGAGGCTACAGTGATAGGGAGCCGCCGCAGGGAGTCGGTAAGCCTTTAGGGCTTCTGAGTCTTTTGCAGCCCGTAACAGCTCATCTACTGCCTCCCGCTCCCCGGAGACGATGATTTGATGTCGAGTGTTTACAATACTGACTTCAACCCTCCCCTCCACCTTTTCGCACATCTCCTCCACCTCCGCCAGTGAGAGGCCGAGCACCACCCCCATACCACCCTGGCAGTTGGCCTCTCTGATACAACGGTCGGCTTCCACTATGAGGTTGAGACCAGTTTCGAAGTCCACTGCCCCGCCTCCGTAAGCGGCCCCATATATGCCAGAGCTATAGGGTGCGAGCATTGCTGCCTTTATGGATTTACTTGCCATGAGATCGGCCACCATACAGCTTACGGTATAGACTGCCAGTTGGGCATTGAGATCTTCATGGAGTCGTTGCTCTGGTCCGGAAAACAAGATCTCTCCGAGGGAAAATTCAAGGTAGGATTCGGCTCGCTCGAGCAAATCTTTGCTCTCAGCGAACCTTTCTACGAGGTCACGACCCATGCCTACATATTGGGCACCCTGACCTGGAAACAAGAAGGAGCAACCTTTCATGGCCGTCTCCCGGACTGATAGCTCTCGACCTTAAAACCTTCCGGCGGTTCAACGCTAAATAGGCCACGTGAAAGGTTGGCATTTTCTATCAAGTTGGACAGGTAAATTAGGGTCCAGTCACCGTTGCCCTCTAAAATGGCAATTTCATTTGGCAGCCAGGTTTTCGGATCTATCTTGACTTCCAGCCGTTGGAAATAGCGCGAGTGAGTGGTAGTTTTCGGTTCCATGTTCATTTGTATCCAGCTGCTCCCTCCACCTCGAGCGACCAGTCGGATTTTTATGGCATACTGGCGCTGAAAGGTTTGCGGATCATCGGTCGCGCCCATGATTCGACCCAAAAGGTCCACCCCGGTTGGTCCGCGGTACAGGGTTGCCTTCTTGAGGTCTGGGTAAAGCAGAAGAATTTGGTCTTCATTCACCACTAGGGTTAGAGGGTCAGGTTGAATCACCTCCCAACGGAATCGCCCTGGTGGCAGCCAAAACAGCTCGCCTTTCGAGTCTATAGGTGTTACTAGAAGCCGAGAGTATTTTCGTTGTTCAAAAGAACCTTTGAGACTTTTCAGGGTCTTGGCTTTTGACTGGAGCTGCTCCAGAACTTCCGGTGCTGTCACCTGAGTTCCAGCCACTGAGACTTGAGAGCTAAGGGCAGCCATACCACCGAGAATGAGTCCTAAATAAAGCAGGAGTTTCGGAGATTTGGTCATTTTCAATCCACAATCCGCAATCCACAATCCGCAATCCGAAACCCTCACAAAGGATCAACGATATACCACTGGTCCGGAAAACGGCGGATGTATTTTTCGAAAACCTCAGCCACTTGTCGCAGGTTATATTGCAATGCCTCTTTGCGATTCGGGCCATATTTTAATTTCAAGGGGGATTCGACGATACCACGATAGCGTCCGGGAGCCACCATAACCGAAAAGGCCGGAACAATCGGTGCCCGAGCTGCCATGGCCAGCAGTACCGGACCCACGGGAAGCTGCACCGGACGATTAAAAAAAATAGTAGACTCGGATCTATCGGCAGCAAGAACCCTGTCACCCAAAACAGCCACGACCTCATTTCGATTCAGAGCCTTGATCAATTCAATAGCGCCATAGGCTGACTCCTCCACTTCAATGACCCGTATACCATGACGCCTGCGCATTGCATTAATCAAAGCATTGGTGAATGTAGTGTTGTGCTTTAAGGCTACCACGTTGACCGGATAGCCCATGGCCCGGAGCCCTAGACCTCCAATCTCCCAATGGCCGAGATGAGCAGTAAGGAGGACCGCCCCCTGCCCTCTTGCCAGGGCTTCATCGATATGCTGGCGACCCTGATAAAGACCAGCGAATGCCTGGCAATCTTCCAAGGTCATGCTCAGCAGACGAAAGAAATCGGCAACGTAGATTCCGTAGTTCTGGAAGAATCTCCACAGGAGCAACTTTCTACTAGCAGGGAGATTGCAGCCCTCAAAGATACGGTCGAAGTTGTGGGAGACATGCCGCCGATCCTGCGGTGAAAAGAGGTAAGCAAGTCCGGCAACGCATCTTGCTAGAGTATAGGTAACCGTCGGAGGCAGTGAGCGAACCGTTCTCAGAGCCTGCCTATACCAAAATGGTTTATCAAGAAAATGTTCACGCATGACCTTTAACCATCTCCCTTGATAGTGCAAACTATTTTCGCTGTCAACAGAGCTCTCTTTGTAAACTGGAATACTAGCCCGGATGTTTCATCAATTGCCGTCGCGAGACCGTGAAGATGGACGTGCCAACTGGCAGCCGCAGGGTGTTGGTTCCGAGGTGTACCTGAATGGTACGTCGCAGGAGCCGACACCCGAGGACGCCAGGAAGAACGGCCATATCCGTTGACTCTTTCTTGACTTAATGAATGCAACTATGATACCGAGGCTTACTATTTCTATGCTGGAATGTGAAAATGTCATTGAAGATATTGTTGATCTCACCCATAGGATTAAAGAAGATTTTGGGAGCGGACTTCTTCTTTAAACTGCCATTTTTGGGACTACCTACCGTTGCTGCCCATACGCCGCCGGACTGCGAAGTCAAAATGGTGGACGAGCGGATCAGGCCGGTGGATTTCGATGCCGATGCCGATTTAATCGGGATCTCGGTAATGACTCCCCTTGCCACCAGGGCTTATGAGATAGCAGATGAATTTAAACGGCGCGGGAAGACTGTGGTCATGGGGGGCATGCATGTCTCTGCTTTGCCAGAAGAAGCTCTGGAGCATTGCGATGCCGTGGCCGTCGGAGAAGGTGAAAAAGTTTGGCCCCAGATGGTGGAAGACTTCAAGCGCGGAGAACTGAAGGAGATCTACCAAGCCAATCAACTGATAGATCTGGCTGAGGCGCTACCTCCTCGCTGGGACATTATCGACAAAAATATGTATAGTCCCGTGGACTTTATTGAAACTACGAGGGGATGTCCGATCAATTGCAATTTCTGTGCGGTCACTCAATTCTACGGGGCCAAATACCGCACGAAACCCGTCCATCTTGTTGAGGAGATGGTGGCGAAAGTTAAGCCGGTGGATAAGTTTTTCGCCCTCAAGAACCTAATATTCTTCGTTGATGACAATATTGTTGCCAATCGGAAACACTGCATGGAGCTGTTGAACATGCTGAAGTCCTATAATATACAGTGGCTTGGCCAGGCTTCTGTGTCGGTTGCAAAGGATGATGAACTCCTAAAGCTAATGTCCGAAACCAGATGCCTCGGGCTATTGATAGGCATGGAGAGCCTTTCTGAGGATACTTTGGCTGAATGTGGGAAACGGATAAATAAACCAGCCGAATATCTGGAGGCCGTGAACACGTTGCACCGTTATGGCATAGGGGTAAAGGCCACATTCATGATCGGCTTTGACAACGATGATATCTCGGTATTTCCCAAAATGGCCAGATTCATTACCAGATCCAACTTTGACAGTGTGTATTTCAGCATTCTCACGCCCTACCCGGGCACCCGGCTTTTTAAGAGGATGGAAAGCGAGGGCAGGTTGCTACATAAGGTTTGGGAAAAGTACGATACTGCTCATGTTGTCTTTCGTCCCAGAAAAATGACTGTAGAGCAGCTCGAAGAGGGATTTACTTGGCTTTACAAGAAAGCCCTTTCAATGAAATCGATAGCATTGCGTCTTGCCCGAGGCAGAACAAATCCTCAGTTCTTCCTTCCCGACAATCTGGCCTTTAGATCGTGTTTATTCAGAATGCTGCGAGGAAGTAAGAAAGATTGAGATTGCAGATCGATAGTGTCAGATCATATACTCCAAGGTAAAATCTCAGATCTGCAATCTTTTAAACTTCAACCGGGTTCGTAATCTCCCATGTGCTCATTGGACGGTTCGCGCTCAATATTCATCTTGACTCTACTGGTCTTGACTTTGCATGGCTGTGCTACCCCTCCACCTGTTCCAAAAAGACTTGAGTTTCTCAACTATCAAGGACAGGTAAATGAACACCATGTTATTATACAGGCTCCACCTTCTCACGTTTTTGACGTGCTCACCGATTATGACCGGTTCCTGACCTTGATACCCTCCGATCGAGTTCGACTCAAAAAAATGACCCCCGGTCCCTACCATGTTGGCACCACCATTCGAGCCGTAACCGTCTTCAAAATAAAGCTCAGCTGGGAGTCACGGGTAGTGGAAATACAGAAGGATCGTTCTTTGGTACTTCAGTTCCAGAGTGGACCCTTCCGGGGGGGCTACGAGGTTTGGCAGCTCGAAGCCGCAGGAAGCTGCACCAGAGTGAGCCATACCCTGATTTACAATATTTCCAATTTCTTTTATCGATTGGTCTGGCTAATGAAGCGGGGAGAGAAAAAACACAACACCCTGACGGATGTTACCTTGCTGAATCTAAAACGGGAATGCGAAGAAGGACTTTTGCCCCCTTTTATGGGGGGACCGCGAGAAGAGGAGAGCTGTGACATTCTGCCATCTTTGCCGAGGAAGTGAATTAAGACCATTTGTGCGTGAGGGTGAGTGGCAATATCTGCGCTGTCTCAACTGCGGTCTCATCTTCCTTGAGCCGCAACCCTCGAAGGAATTCCTCCGCAGCCATTATCAAGACTACCTGCCTGCCGATCCCCAAGAGATCGAAAACTGGCGTACTATGATGACCCAGGTTTTCACCAAGAGCGCCAACCTCATCCAGGATGTGATCCCTATTCCGGGACGCTTACTAGACGTAGGCTGCGGCTATGGTTTTTTCTTGCAAGAGATGGCTCGGCGGAACTGGCAGGCGGATGGAATTGAAATCTCGGCCACCGGGAGAGTTTACGCTCGAGATAAATTAGGATTGAATGTGTCGGACAGACCCCTGCCACGACCCGAGTGGCAAGATAATTGCTACGACGTGGTCACACTCTTTTATGTGATAGAACATTTACAAGATCCCAAGAGTTTGCTGGGGGAAGTTCGTCGTCTTCTTGGGACCGGTGGCTTGCTGCTGCTGAGGTGGCCGCACACAGCCCCTATTGCCACAATGTTTAAGCCCTGGGTATCGAGAATGAAACTGTATCAGGCCCCTTCTCATTTGTTTGACTTTTCACCATCGACTATATATAAAATCCTTGATCAACTTGACTTTCGAGAGATTCGCACCACGATCTGTGGATGGACCAAGCCAAACAGAAAGGGTGAGCACCTAGCCGCGTGGTTCTTTGGTAGTTTAGGCGAGCAATTGGCCAGAGTAACCCGTGATCGTCTGCTCTTGCCTGGGGTGAGCAAGACTACTTTAGCCCGACGCTGAATCAAGGTGTGGTTTGTGAGGAAACTGGGGCATGAAGCATTCACTGGCGGGAAAATGTTAGGCAAATATTTACGGGCGGGGGGGAAGATATGATAAAGAAATTTGCTGTAAGGGTTGGCTCTATTATCTGTATTTCGCTGTTGGTTTTTGTTTTGACCATTGTCGATAGTGGTTGGGCTCAGCAAGGGAAAAATTACATCATTTCAACCAGACGCTCTTGTGTGTGGGTTTTGAACAAATCGACTCGGAAACTGATGTTTTTGAAATATCAGGATGAGAACACAGTGTGGAAGTCAGATCAGATAACCGTTCCCACAGGTATCGATCTGAACAACAGCCTGTTGATCGCCACAGGTAGAGAGGGAACGCAAGTCTTTCTTTACGACAACTCTTCAGGTCTCGTTACCTTCTATGAGGTAGAGAAAGACCGGAGCATAAAAAAATTTGTAAGTGTTGATTTGGCAAATGATCTTAAATAGATTTGCTTCTCTGTTATTAGCTGTCTATGGGGTCTCTTCCTCATATCGGCGGCAAGAGCAGTGAGCGACGGTCAACCAAAAAGTTCTGAGGTAGTCGTGTATAAAACTTCCATGATCGCCATGGTGTGTTGTGCTGCTCTTTTGATTTTGTCGGGTTGTACTAGCGACACGGGTATTGTGCGGCTCTACACGGAACCGTCAGGGGCAAAATACTATATTGATGGTATTGAGAAGGGGGTAACCCCGGCCGAGTTCGAATGGGACATGGATCAGACCATCTTGCTTGAGATCAAGAAAGAAGGCTACTACCCTGAAAAGGAACTAATGGACAAAGCCTGGTTGAAATACCAGTTCAATAGAGGCAACGTTGGCAAGATCCAAGTCGGGAAGGTGACGAACCAATTGACTCTAACCATCAACCGCCAGTTGAAAGCCGAACCTCAATGATGAATTCTCGGTGATAGCGGTTTGCCCAGTAAGCTGCCAACGCCCTAGAAGCCAATGAATGATCCGGAGCGAGAGCAGTTGACGACCCACTCATCATTGCATCCACACAAGGGGAACGATTTTACCGGATATGGGGCTGCCGCGCAGCAATCTGCGGCTGATGCTCCGGTAGTTGGCATACCCCGCGGTCTTCTCTATTTCAGGTACCAACCCTTATGGGCTACCTTTTTCTCCCACCTGGGTGTCAAGATTAGAGTATCACAGCCCACCGAGCGATCCAGTTTCGACACCGCTCAGAGCCTCACTCGCAGCGATCTTTGCCTTCCCGTTAAAGTCTTTCTCGAGCATGTTTCCAGATTAAAAGATACGGTGGACTTTCTCCTGCTTCCAAGGGTCATCAGCGTGAGTCCCGATGCTTACATGTGCCCCAAGATCCTGGGATTGACCGACATTGTTCGCAATGTTTTTGCCGATCTACCTTCGCTTCTAACCCCAAGGGTAAACGCCAAGCTTCCGAAACCCGAAGGATTTGCCGAGGCATGTTTAGAGGTGGGTCACCGTTTTAGTAGCAGTACGTCACAAGTGGAAATTGCCTGGCAGGCTGCTTGCAGAGCTCAAGGGAAGTTCGAACAAAGGCTGCTGAGATATCCTCTGGACGAGGCGTTGAAACCATGGGATCGAGCCTTTGCACCAAAAAACGGTAATGCCGAAATTTCGCCTCGATACCGCGTAGCAGTAATTGGCCGGCCCTACATCTCCTTTGATAGAGCCCTGAGTCATGACCTGCTGCATTTGCTCAAACGGTACGCTGTTGAGATTGTTACCCCAGAGTCAGTACCCGAGAAAATCATAGCCAGAGAGAGTGAGAGACTGTCAAAGAAAGTTTACTGGGAATTGGGAAGAGAACTGGTGGCCGCCGCTTTGCACTACATGAAGGACCCAGAGGTGGATGGCATCATCAATGTTTCCAGCTTTGGCTGTGGCCAAGATTCCTTCACCAACGCTCTGGTGGAATATTTCGTCACCAAACACTCGAACAAGCCCATGCTCAGCTTGGTCATGGATGAGCACACCGCCGATGGTGGGTTAAACACCAGAGTAGAAGCTTTTCTGGACATGGTGGAGCAGCGAAAAAAGAATGGTACCGTGCGCTTGAGTGAACGGGGCAAGGTGCAAGGGACGTCTTGTGTTGGTGATCCTGCAACAAGACCCAAGTCCGCGAAAATGCATCTCACCATTCCACACATGGGACATCTCCACATAGGTTTCGAGCAAGTGTTCAAAAATCTCGGTGTCCATATTACAATGCCACCCCGTCCCAATAAAGAAGCTTTGATGCTGGGTACGCGCTATTCACCGGAATGTTCCTGCCTGCCCTTTAAAATGAATTTGGGCAATATGATCCAAGCACTGAATCAAGGCGCCACCGATATTATGATGCCTGGCGGTTTTGGCCCCTGTCGCTTTGGCTACTACAGCGTAATCCAGGAACAAATCCTAAGAGATCTGGGTTACGAGTTCAGGATGGGCCGTGCGGATGATCCGGACAGTCTTCGTGACATGTTGGACATGGTCAAGAGAATCGCCGGGCTCAACACCAAGTGGGATTCATACAAAGTTTTCTTCTTCATTCTCCATCGTCTCGCCCTAGTGGACTGGGCCTTACGTCGTGCCCACTGGTTGCGGCCGAGGGAGGTCAACAGACGTTCCACTGACCGGGCACTGCGTCGCTGCCTTCAAATCATAGATGAAACAGGCAGATTCCGTGACTTGTGGTTGGCTAAACGAAAGGTCCGGCAGATACTGAGCAACGTGGCCTGCGAACCTGAACGGCCTACTCTCAGAGTGGGAATCGTAGGTGAGATATTTATGGTACTGGAGCACTATGCCAACATGAACGTGGAGGAACGGCTAGGCGAGATGGGAGTTGAGGTGCACCGCGGCGTTTGGCTTAGTGACTGGTTAAATGACCGTTATCGGTTCAAACTTTTCCGGCGTAACCAGTTCCAGTGGTCCCTCCGGCAGGCCAGACCATACCTGTGTGAACCCAGCGGTGGTGAAAGTGTGAAATCGGTGGGGAAAACAGTGGCCTTTGCCAAAAGGGGATTTGACGGTGTCGTGCACCTCATGCCCTTTACCTGCATGCCTGAGCTGGTAGCTCAGACGATCTTGGCTAAAGTTTCTCGTGACTATAATATCCCAGTGCTCACCCTGATCTTCGATGAGCATACTTCACCCGGTGGAGTGCAAACTCGGTTGGAGGCCTTCGTAGATCTTCTTAACCG
>JAJDNB010000254.1 GCA_022340905.1 Deltaproteobacteria bacterium
GCAGCGGCTGCAGATCTCTGGATGGCTTGCCTCAGCGCCCACGGTATCATCGTGGACCCAGCAACGGGCGCATTTCATTCCCGAGGCAGGTCTAACTTGTATCATCAGTCCCGGTATGTCCACAGCCATGATGTCCTGGGCAAGGCTTTCCGGATCTACCAGCCTCACCCGGGAGACAATGAAAACCTGGCTGAGCATGTCTTCACCGCCTTGGAGTTTTTCCCTAAGCTTTCCTTGGGCCCCGAGGATAATTTCTGCATCCAAAGAGTGTCCTATCTCTTTGTTCTTTCTTGCGAGTTCCAAAGCGCGGTTAACTTCCGCCCGAATTTCCAACAGCAGACCCCATTTCTCCTCTAGAGAGTCATCCTCATATGCAGATACTGGCTCTGGTAACAGATCCAAATGAACACTCTCGCTTTTTCCCGGAAAAGAGGGCACATTCTCCCAGATTTCCTCGGCGGTAAAAGGTAAAATCGGGGACATGAGTCCCACAAGGGTAGTGACTATTTCAAAGATGGCACTCTGGGCCGAACGCCGTTTCGCTGACGTCGCTGCGGAGACGTAAAGACGATCCTTAAGTACATCCAGGTAAAAAGCACTGAGATCCACTACGCAAAAATTGTGGATGGCGTGGTAGATCTTATGAAACTCAAAACGATCGTAGGCTCTCGTCACTTTCCTTACTAATTGCTGCAGTCGATGCAGGGCCCATCGATCCAGAGACTCCATGGATGTCACCTCAACCCTGTTACCCTCGGGATTGAAATCAACTAGGTTTCCTAACAAGAATCGACAAGTGTTTCTGATTCGCCGGTAGGCCTCAGACAGACGCTGGAGTATCTCTTCGGAAATACGAATATCGTCCCGATAATCCTCAGCCGCTACCCACAGACGGAGAATTTCTGCCCCATATTTTTCAATGACTTCGTTTGGAGCTATAACATTTCCTAAGGACTTGGACATCTTCCGCCCCGCACCATCAACCACAAATCCATGGGTCAGCACAGTGTGGAAAGGGGCACGACCCCGGGTGCCCACTGCGGCCAGCAAAGAACTGTGAAACCAGCCCCTGTGCTGATCGCTCCCTTCGAGATAGAGGTCAGCTGGACAATGAAGATCCACCCGAGGTTCGAGAACCGCAGCATAGCTCACCCCAGAGTCAAACCACACATCCAGGATATCCATTTCTTTGGTAAACCTGGAACCGCCGCATTTGCTGCATTTTGTCTTCGGAGGTAGCAGCTGTTCGGCTTCCTCTGCAAACCATACGTCGGCCCCTTCAGAGGCGAACCGCGAAACCACGTGCTCAAGCACCTCAGGACTGGTTAAGATCTCATCACAATCTTGGCAATAAAAAACCGTTATGGGCACACCCCAAGCTCTTTGGCGAGAGATGCACCAATCGGGCCGGTTGGCGATCATGCCGTAAATACGTTCCTTGCCCCAACTGGGAAGCCACTTAACGTCCTTCTCAATGGAATCCAGCGCCTTTTCCCTGAGCTGATTGGATTCCATACTTATGAACCACTGCTCAGTAGCCCTGAAAATCACTGGCTGCTTGCACCGCCAGCAGTGAGGGTATGAGTGGGTTATAGTCTCCTGTCTGATGAGATTTCCGTGCTCGGCGATTGTTTCATTCACCCCTTTGTTTGCGTCAAAGACGAACTGGCCCGCGAAATGGGCCACATCTTCGGTAAAGCGTCCGTCATCATCCACCGGCGAATAAATTTCAAGTTCATACTTCAGGGCGGTCTCAAAATCCTCTCGGCCATGACCTGGAGCGGTATGAACGCAACCGGTTCCTACATCGAGAGTCACATAGGGAGCCTGTACAATTAAAGATTCCCGCTCCAAGAAAGGATGGCGGCATTTCATCCCCTCCAGATCTGCAGCAGCAAGCCTGGCCAGAATCTTGTAGTCGGAGACCTCCGCCTTGGCCATCACTGCCTCCACCAAACCCTCTGCAATAATCCAAGCCTCATCTTCCAGGCCTACCACTGCATATTGATAATCGGGGTGGAGTGCTATGGCCAGATTTGCTGGGATGGTCCAAGGGGTAGTGGTCCAGATGAGGACGAACACCTTCTTGTGATTGAGCGAGGGAACTAGGTGGCTCAGGTTATCTATAAGAGGAAACTTCACATAAATGGAGGGCGACTGATGGTCTTCATATTCTACCTCTGCCTCGGCCAGGGCAGTACGGCAGGAGCTGCACCAATATATTGGCTTTTTACTTTTGTACACGCTCCCCCGGGTTATAAACTTTCCTAGTTCCCTGGCAATAGTGGCCTCGTAGTCATAGGACATAGTCAAATAGGGGTTGTTCCAGTCTCCTATTACGCCCAGTCGCTTGAACTCCTGCCGTTGAATATCTATGAATTTTTCGGCATAGGCCCGACAACGCTGTCGCAGCTCAATTTGACTCATTCCTTGTCTTCGCTTCCCTAATTCCTTTTCCACCTGGTGCTCAATAGGCAACCCGTGACAATCCCAGCCAGGAACATACACGCTGTTGTATCCCATTACCTGCCTGGATCGAACTATCATGTCCTTGAGAATCTTGTTAAGAGCGGTTCCCAAGTGGATATGACCATTTGCATAGGGCGGCCCATCGTGGAGAACATACCGCGGCCGGTCCTTGCTGGTACTTCTCAGCTTGCCATACAGGTCCATGCCCTCCCACTTTGCCAAAATTTCCGGCTCCCTCTTGGCCAAGTTAGCCTTCATGGGAAAGTCTGTTCTGGGTAAGTTGAGTGTTTTCTTGTAATCCATTGGCCTCTCCCAAACCCTCTGAGCCTGGATGTTTCACCAATCCGGGCTTGTTCACCTGGATATTTCATGAATCACTTGCTGCGACCACGGATATGGTCGTTTTTCCTGCCGTCCTTGGGTGTCGGCCCCTGCGACGTACCATTCAGGTACGCCTCGCAACCAACACCCTGCGGTCGGCAGGTGGCACACCCATCTTCGTGATCTCGCGACAGAAATTCATGAAATATCCAGGCGAGAATAGCAGAAATTAACACACAGCCCCTGATTGTCAAGAAAAATGTCCGGTGCGGAGTTCCGTCATAAGCAGTGCTTACGCACCCCGGCTCCGACCTGATGGCATAGGGCATGGAGCATGGAGCATGGAGCAAGGACTAAGGTTTCAGTGTTCGGGTTTCGGGTTTCAGCTGTTTGTTTCACCTTCCTGACACCTGAAACCTGACACCTGACACCCTGAGAGTTGGTGCCTAGTTGATACTGCTGCCTGCTGTCCTCTGTCCTCTCATCGTTGACTTGGGCCGGAGGAACGACCACATTTCCTTTACCCATGTCAAATGATTCTTGACAATGAATTTGAATTGTAGCATAAGCTACGGCTTTAAATAGAAACATCCGGGCTAGAACAACCAACGAGGTATTTGCATTGCTCCTCGTCGAAGTTTTTGTTACCATGACTCATCATTTTGCAAAACATTAAAGAAAACGGGCAGGATGAAATGACACATCTTTCAGGCGCACAATCGATACCCACTCACGAAAAGTTCGCCGAACGCATTTTTGAGGTAGAGCTCGAACGTGCCGTCACCAGAGCCAATGAAGCCCTCCTTGCTCTGCAGCACCCCGACGGCCACTACCGTTTCGATCTTGAAGCAGATTGTACCATCCCTGCAGAATATATACTCATGATGCACTACATGGACGAGATTGACCATCAACTCGAGGCCAAGCTCGCTGTGTATCTTCGCGAGCATCAGAGTGAGGATGGAGGATGGAATCTTTACTGTGGCGGCGACTTTGACCTCAGCTGCAGCATAAAAGTATATTATGCCCTGAAGTTGGCAGGTGACAGTCCAGATGCTCCCCATATGGTGAAAGCGCGCCAGGCCATTCTGGCACGTGGTGGCGCAGCCCGCGCCAACGTGTTCACCCGCATCACTCTTGCTCTCTTCGGCCAAATACCCTGGCGCGGAGTTCCTTTCATACCTGTAGAGATTATACTTTTACCCCGCTGGTTTCCTTTCCATTTGAGTAAAGTTTCCTACTGGTCCAGGACCGTCATGGTTCCTCTTTTCATTCTCTGTACCCTCAAGCCGCAGGCAAAAAATCCCAAACAAATACATATTCGGGAACTATTTGTCACGCCTCCAGAAAAAGAGAAGGAATACTTTCCCATTCGCTCGCCTCTCAACCGAGTTTTTCTGGTCCTTGACAAGATCGGACGGCTTCTCGAGCACTTTGTTCCCCCACGTGTGCGTCACCGTGCCATCAAGAAAGCGGAGGCGTGGTTTATCGAACGACTCAATGGCACTGATGGTCTCGGGGGCATTTTCCCGGCCATGGTCAATGCCCTGGAAGCACTGGAGCTCTTGGGCTACCCACCAGATCATCCTTACAGGCTGGAAGCCAAGCAGGCTTTGGAAAAGCTCCTGGTCATTGGTGAGGAATCCGCTTATTGTCAGCCCTGTTTGTCCCCCGTGTGGGACACCTGCTTGGCCAGTTTAGCCTTGTTGGAAGCAAATGGCGGTGAACCTAGCGACAACATTCTTCGTACTTTGGACTGGCTCAAAGATAGGCAGTTATCTGACGAGCCAGGAGACTGGCGAATAAGGCGCCCCAATCTCAAGGGAGGTGGCTGGGCCTTCGAGTATGAAAATCCCCACTACCCCGACCTCGACGATAGCGCGGTGATTGGGTGGGCCATGCACTTGACTGGCATGGTGCGCTACCGAGAGGCAATCCTAAGAGCTGCGAATTGGGTGGAGGGTATGCAGTCGAAAAACGGCGGCTTCGGCAGCTTTGATGCAGACAACACCTACTACTATCTCAACGAGATTCCTTTTGCTGATCACGGTGCTTTACTCGACCCGCCCACCAGCGATCTCACTGCTCGTTGTATAACCTTTTTGGCCATGGTAGACAGAATAGGCTACCGCAAAGCAATTGCTGCCGGTATAGATTTCCTTCGCCGAGAACAAGAGGCCGACGGCTCCTGGTTCGGTCGTTGGGGGACCAATTATATTTACGGCACCTGGTCAGTACTCATGGCCCTGGAAGCGGCTGGTGAAGACCCCTGCCAACCCTACATTCGGCGGGCGGTAGACTGGTTAAAATCCATTCAACGTCCTGACGGCGGTTGGAGTGAGGGGTGTGACTCATACTGCAATTCCGATTTAGCTGGTCGTGATTATGACAGTACCTCCTTTCAAACCGCTTGGGCCATCCTCGGGTTAATGGCTGCTGGTGAGGCCCATACTCCCGAAGTGCGCCACGGGGTTGAATTCCTCATTCACTCCCATAGGGAGGACGGGTTGTGGCAAGATGAAGTGCACACCGCACCCGGCTTTCCGCGCGTTTTCTACCTGAAGTATCACGGTTACGATAAATATTTCCCTTTATGGGCCCTGGCCTGCTACCAGAACATAATGGGCAGCAAGGGTAAATAATCTGTATCCTGAGGACCCAACACCTGAGGTCTTTCCTCGGTTCGGTGGTTTTGTGGAGCGGGGCAGGACCAAGTTTCCGGAATTGTAATTACCTTGAGTATGCTGGGAATCGTAGTGGCCCTTCAAACCGAGGCCAGAAGCCTGGGCAGCTTGCCACTGACAGCCTCCAGAATGGTCCACCTTTCCACTTCCACCCTTCTCTACATTGCCGGAATGGGTGCGAAGCAGGCTCAGCTTGCCGCTGAGGCTTTGATGGCAAAAAACGTTTCAGCCTTGCTCAGCTGGGGCTGCGCCGGAGCACTTCACTCCAAGCTCTCACCGGGTAGCCTGGTTGTCCCCAAAATGGTCATATATCCCGAGAAAGGTATTTTCTCTGCCGATAAAGGTTGGCATAACCGCCTTTCGAACCGACTGGCTGACCAGTTCGAAATCTTTACAGAACCCCTGGTCCAAAGCACGAGCACACTTAGGAGCCGGGCGGAAAAACTCGATTTTTTCCAGCAAAACAAGGCCATCGCAGTGGATATGGAAAGCGCTTCAGTGGCAAAGGCGGCAGTCGAGGCCGACCTGCCATTCATGGCCATACGCGCCATTGTCGACCCCTTTGAGCAGAATATACCCCCGTCCTTTTTCAAGGCAATTAGTCAAAGGGGCCGCCTGCAGCCTTTTCATCTCCTGGCAAATTTGGCCAGGAGGCCTGCAGACGTGCTCATCCTGAACCAGCTCAGGCGCAATTTCAATGCCGCGAGAAATACCTTGACCACCGTGGCGTCCTTGGTGGGAGAGAATTTCCTCGCATTCTAAATCCGAAATCACTCTCTTCCTCTTGACCAGCGGGTTGTTGCTATGTCAAACTTCCTGACTCACGTTTACACGCAAGCAGAGCACTACTCACATGGCCAATGGCTTTTTACAATCTACGAACCGGATCATAGGCGGCTGGGTGTATCTGACACACCGGTACGCTTTAGGATTTGTTTTGTTCGCTTCTTTGGTCACCTGTGCTCTCCTCTACTACACGGCCAACAATCTAGGGATCAACACCGACACTGCCGAGATGCTGTCTGAGACCCTTCCCTTCCGGCGCAACTACAAAGCCTTTAAAACCGCATTTCCACAATACGATGACTCCCTGCTCATCGTGATCGACGCACACACGCCAGAACTAGCCCAAGAAGCAAGCGAGGCTCTGGCAGCCCACTTAGACAAAAGAAGCGACCTTTTCTCCTCGGTCTATGTTCCTGGCGGTGACCGGTTCTTTCAAAAAAACGGACTCCTCTACCTGAGCGTGGCTCAACTGCAGGACCTAGAGGACAACTTAGCCCAGATCCAGCCGTTTCTGGGGAGCTTGACCAGGGATCATACCTTGCGTGGTCTTTTTTCCATGCTCACTGCCGGAGTGGATGCGGTCATTGATGGGAAAGAGTTTGATTTAACACCAGTTTTCGATCGCATTCAACAGGGGATTGAAGCCAACATCGAACACCAGCAATACAGCCTATCCTGGCAGGAGCTGATGCTTGGCAACGATTTGACTCCTGATGATCGGCGTCGTTTCATTTTGACCAAACCACACCTGGATTATAGCAAGCCCTTTCCTGCTGAAGGGGCAATAAAAGAGGTTCGGAGGTCGGCAAAAAACCTCCATCTCACTAAGGAAAACGGAGTTAACGTCCGCCTTACCGGAGACGCAGCCCTGGAGTATGAGGAGTTTCTAAGCGTGACCCGTGGAGCTGGAATTGCCGGCATCCTTGCCTTAATTATGGTTGGAATAGTTCTGTTCCTGGGTTTGAGATCTTCGAGACTGGTCATAGCAACCCTCATTACCCTAATTATGGGCCTCAGCTGGACCGCCTCTTTTGCCGCCGCTAGTGTGGGGCATTTGAACCTTATCTCCGTAGCCTTTGCCGTACTGTACATTGGGCTCAGTGTTGACTATGCCATCCACTTTTGCCTGCGCTACAAAGAGCTGATCGAGCAGGCCGTTCCTCACTCCGTTGCAATTGAACAAAGTGGGCGTGACATTGGGAGCTCCCTGGTTTTGTGCAGCATAACAACGGCAATCGGCTTTTATGCATTTATTCCCACCGCTTTCAAGGGAGTTGCTGAACTGGGTCTTATTTCCGGTACGGGCATGTTCATCAGTCTTATTGCCAACCTAACTGTGCTTCCAGCTCTGCTCACCTTGATGCCACTCACCCCTCGTATGTTACCAGCCAAACCGAAGAGGTATGGCCTTGCCGCCAGGCTCCTTGCCATGCCCAGCCGAAACGGGCGAGTTATCCTAGCCACCGCTCTGGTGCTAGGTCTTGGGGCTAGCCTACTACTCCCCTATGTCACCTTTGACAGTAATCCGATGAATCTTCGCGATCCCAGTAGTGAATCAGTCGTTACTTTTCAAGAGTTGTTGTCCCAGGGTAGGAATTCACCATGGACTCTCACTTTGCTGGCTTCCAACAGCGAAGATGCGGCACACTATGCCAATAAACTCAGTGGACTGGAACCTGTTGATATGAGTCTTACCTTGGAAAAATTTGTGCCCTCTGACCAGGAGGAAAAACTTGCCATAATCGAAGAAATGGGGCTATTACTCGGACCAGAGCTATCGGAAGTTAGTGATCGGCCGCCGCCCACTGCCAAAGAACAGATTGCTTCTCTGCGGGATTTTTCCTCAACTTTGGAGGAATATCTGAAAAATTCCCCAAAGGCTCCCCTTTCCAAAGCAGCCAGCCAGTTGCGCGACACACTCAACCGTTTTCTTGCCGGACTGAGAACCCAAGATACCGCAATGCAAGTTCAAAGTCTGGGCAATCTGCAAACTAGTTTGCTAGGGTCTCTATCCGCTCGATTGGACGCTCTTTCTACTTCGCTGCAAGCCGAAGAGATCTCCAGAGACGACTTGCCCGAAGATCTGGTAGATCAGTGGGTGTCCAAAAATAATCACTATCGGGTTACTGTTTTCCCCCGAGAAAATCTCAGTGACAACAAAGCCATGCACCGTTTCGTTGCTGCAGTTCATAAAGTGGCACCCAATGCTATAGGCTTTCCAGTAATCTATCTAGAGGCAGGAGATGCGGTAGTTAAAGCTTTTAAACAGGCAATGGCAATGGCAACTATCGCTGTGACTATCCTGTTGCTGCTTTTGCTGAGACCCAAATCAGATACTCTGTTAGTACTGTTACCACTGCTCCTAGCAGGAGTACTGACAGGTGGAGCCTCAGTGGTGCTAGGTATCCCCTTTAATTTTGCCAATGTGATTGCCCTTCCCTTGCTCCTTGGCATCGGCGTTGATAGCGGAATTCACATGGTTCACCGCATGCGCGCTGCACCTCCCGCCAGCGGCCTGCTGCTCGAGACGAGCACCGCCCGAGCGGTGCTCTACAGTTCGTTAACCACCATTTGTAGCTTTGGAAATCTTGCCCTGACTCCTCACCGAGGCATGGCAAGCATGGGTGTATTACTTAGTATTGGAATCAGTTTTACCCTAATTTGTACTCTCGTAGTCTTGCCTGCTCTGATGGTTTCACGGAACAATTCAGTGCCGAGCGATTGAACCACGAATCACAGACGACAGATGACAGAGATCAGAGGTCAGGGGTCAGAAGTCAGCAGGTGCAAAATACTGAATATCGAACAGCAGAACAAGGAACCGCAGAATGATGAAGTGATCACTTCGATATTCGAAATTCCTTGTTCGACGTTCTGCGGTTCAGATAGGGACCTTCTAATGCCCAACTCTCGAATCATCCATTTGGATTAGAACGGAAAGAAACTGTGAAAACATTCATTACTGGCGCCTCGGGATTTGTGGGTTCAGCAGTGCTGCGTCGACTCATCCAGGAAGGACACACAGTAGTCGTCCTGGTGCGAGCTTCCAGTGACAGAAGCAACCTCGCAGACTTACCCATCGAAATTGTAACCGGCGATTTAGTTGAACCCGAATCTTTTGCAACCGCGCTAGCCGGATGTGACTGTCTATTTCATATAGCAGCAGACTATCGTCTTTGGGTGCCCAAACCAGCTGAGATGTATATGAGCAACGTAACTGGCACCCGCAACCTGATGCTGGCTGCGCTAAAAGCAAGAGTGGAGCGTATAGTCTACACCAGCAGTGTGGCCACTTTGGGACTCAACTCCGATGGCACTCCAGCGGACGAGAGAACACCGGTAACCTTCTCTGACATGATCGGCCATTACAAACGTTCCAAGTTTCTGGCCGAATCCGAGGTAAAGCGATTAGTGAAGGAACATAACCTACCAGCGGTGATTGTAAATCCTTCCACGCCCGTGGGACCGCGGGACATACGACCAACGCCCTCCGGACGGGTAATTATTGATGCTGCCTCCGGCCGGATTCCCGCTTATGTCGATACAGGACTCAATCTGGTTAATGTGGATGATGTGGCAGTCGGGCACCTTCTGGCCTTGAATCGCGGGGCTGTTGGGAGGCGTTACATTTTAGGGGGCCAAAACATGGCCCTCAAGGAATTTCTCACACAGGTGGCCATTATTGCTGATCAATCGCCGCCGAAGGTCCGTCTGCCCCAAGGTCTGGTCTTACCCATAGCTTACTTAGCCGAAGCTTGGTCTCGACTCACAGGAAGAGGTGAACCTCTCATTACGGTTGATGGAGTAAAGCTTTCCAAAAAGAAAATGTTCTTCTCCTCAGAAAGAGCAGAACGCGAACTTGGATACCGCCCCGGACCGGTGGAAGAAGCTCTCCGCAATGCGGTTGCCTGGTTCCAGCAAAATAACTATCTCCGTTAACCAATCCAGGGGGCAGAGGGCATGGGGCATGGTGAATAGCTTACCATTGCGAATTTCGAATCTTGAATTGCCAATTTAATGGTAAGGAGTCAGAGGTCAGAGGTCAGAAGTCAGAGGACAAAAGGAAGAGTTTTAATTCGGCTTTGAAATTGTCCTTCATGCGAGTTTCCAGTTTAGAAATTAAAAATACAAACTAATTAAATCTTGTTTACTCTGATCTCCGACCTCCGACCTCTATCTCCGGCGTGCTGCCCCCTGGAATGGGCTCTTGGCGCTCTCATCTATGCGATAGGTCCTATTTATGATAGGTTCCTTGGTGCACTCTTTCGGTTAGGATTCAAATATGGAAGTCATTCTTGCTCAACCACGGGGATTTTGTGCTGGAGTAATTCGCGCCATCGAAACAGTGGAGCGGGCTCTTCATTTACACGGCACACCGGTTTACGTACTTCACGAAATTGTCCACAACCGCCACGTAGTAGGGGCTCTGCGAGATCGCGGTGCTCGTTTTGTAGAAAACTTGGAGAAAGTGCCTTTAGGTGCTGTTACCATATTCAGCGCCCACGGTGTATCAAACGGTGTGGTAGAGCAAGCGATTCAGAGAAATCTCCGTGCCATTGATGCCACGTGCCCCTTAGTTACCAAGGTGCACCTTCAGGCCCGTCGCTACAGTGGGGAAGGGATGGAGATAATAATAGTCGGTCATCCTGGCCACCCAGAAGTAGAAGGCACCCGGGGTCGTATAGATGGACCGGTGCACGTGCTATCTACTCCTCAGGAAGTTGAGATATTAGAGGTCAAACAACCCGAGCACCTTGCTTACGTCACTCAAACGACTCTCAGCTTAGATGACACCCGTGAGGTTATAGATAATCTCAAACAACGTTTTCCCTCCATCACTGGACCTGAGTTGCAAGACATCTGTTATGCCACCCAGAGTAGACAAAATGCTGTTCGAAGACTCTCCCAGGAGATTGATCTCCTCCTTGTAGTTGGAGCTCGCTACAGTTCGAACTCAAACCGTCTTCGCGAGGCTGGTGAGCAGAACGGATTGCCTGCCTATCTTATTGAAGATGAGGGAGAGATCGAACCAAAATGGTTAAAAAACAAAGGAAAGATAGGGATCACCGCCGGCGCCTCGACTCCCGAGATCCTGGTACAAGGTGTCCTAGCCAAACTGCGCAGCTATGGTAAACTGAGTGTTCGGGAGATGAGAGGGAGGCAGGAAACTATACGTTTTAGTCTGCCCAAATCAAAGTATCTCTGATTGAAGGCTCTCTGTTGAAGCCTTAGGTTTTGCTACAGGGGGACTGAGGCGGAACGGGGAAAGTGCTCGCCCTGGTGAATTTCCAAAGGGAGCCCTCTTCCACAGGGATCGCTGCCGCATTTTTGAGGAGCTAAAAATGTCCGTTCCTCTAATCCAACAATATCGCATGACCTCCTATATTCTGAAGCAGAGGCTCCAAGGGACCAAAAGGTACCCCCTTGTTTTGATGCTGGAGCCCTTGTTTCGCTGTAATCTCTCATGTGCCGGCTGCGGCAAGATAGAGCAACCGCAAGAGGTACTGGACAAACAACTGACGGTGGACGAGTGTCTCTCGGCGGTTGACGAGTGTGGCGCTCCTGTGGTCTCCATTGCGGGCGGAGAACCATTTCTGCTCAAAGATTTGGTCCAGATAGTCAAGGGAATGATTCGCCGCAAGAAGTTTGTTTATCTTTGCACCAATGGTTTACTTCTCAAAAAAAACCTTGAGAATTACACCCCGTCGCCATACCTAACCTTTTCAGTCCATCTGGACGGAAAGCGTGAACGCCACGACACCATAGTTTGTCGGCACGGCGTATTTGATCTGGCCGTAGACGCAATTAAAGCGGCTCACAAAACCGGCTTCAGAGTAACAATCAATTCCACCCTTTATGAAGGGGTTACCCCTCAGGAGGCCGCCGAGTTTTTTGATTTTGCCATGGGGCTAGGAATAGAAGGTATCACCGTCGCTCCCGGTTTCAGTTACGAGCGAGCATCTCATCAGGAAGTTTTTTTGCAGCGCACCGCCAGCAAGAAGCTCTTCCGCGACATCTTCAAGCTCGCCAAAGACAGGAAGTGGAAATTTAATCACACCAGTCTTTACCTCGATTTTCTGGCAGGCAACCGAATCTACCAGTGTACTCCTTGGGGTAATCCGACTCGCAATATCTTCGGCTGGCAGAGGCCATGTTACCTTCTAGAAGATGGCAGTCCCGCCCCGACCTTTAAAAAGCTTCTCGAAGAAACCGAGTGGGACAAATACGGCGTGGGCTGCAATTCTAAATGCGGTCAATGCATGCTGCACAGCGGCTTTGAACCAAGCGCGGTGAACGATATGATCAAACATCCGTTAAAAGCACTGTGGCTCTCTCTGCGGGGGCCCCGCACCGATGGTCCTATGGTTGCCGACTTTCCCACTGTGAGTTGTAGTCCCGCACCCGCGGAACGTGAAGAGAGAGAAATTGAACACCCAGCAGGCAGCTAACCGTTCATGGATCACAGAGCGGAGCAATGTAAAATCTCAAATTCCAATCCGAAATGACCGAAACAAATTTGGAATTTTGAATTTTGGTAATTGCTATTTGTTTGATATTTGTGATTTGTTATTTGGGATTTTTTCTAACACTCTAGCACTCCAAGGTCGACCTTATGCCTGTGTCCTATGAAGCTGAAGGTACGTGGTGCAAGATCTTCAACATGCCTCGAAGGAAATTTCTTAATTCTGAATTTAGAGCGAGGTCGTTCACTAGGCTGGCTATGGCCTTGTTGATATTGACCTTGTCTCTACCGGCGGAAGCGTCAGATACGGATTCTGCAGTAAAGGTAGTAGAGAAACTTCACGCAGTGCTATTGGATGTCATGAAACAGGCTAAAACGCTTGGCTACAAAGGTCGCTATCAACGGCTGGCACCGGTTGTCACCTCCAGTTATGATTTGCCTTTCATTTCAAGAGTGGTGGTCGGTCGGTACTGGAGCAGATTAAGTCCGGAGCAGCAAGAGCAATTCATCAACACTTTTACCAAATTAAGCGTAGCCACGTATGCCAATCAATTTGCTGGTTATTCAGGCGAACGCTTTAAGACCCTTTCGGCTGAAGAATCACCAAGAGGTCAGCTTATAATAAAGACCATCCTCATCAAAGCTAATGGTGAAGAGATCGCGCTGGACTACATGCTCCACCAGAAAAAGCGTCAATGGCGAATAATCAATGTCATTGCTCAGGGCGTAAGCGATCTCTCGCTGAAAAGGGCGCAATACACCTCATATCTCAAGGAAAACGGTTTTGACGGACTGCTGCAAAAGATAAACCAGAAAATTCAGAGCTATGAAGGTTAAGGGTTTTCCACGGCTCTTGCCTTTTACTATACTCTTCAGCGGTACTTCCTTCCCTTCCACTCAGCGGTCTCTCCCAGCCAGTACTTTATTGCTGATGTCCAGGTCATTGCAAGATATAGTGTGCCAGTCAGCGGCATAAGAAAAGCCCACCAACCTGAAATCCTGTAGAATCTAAGTGTGGGTAGATAGGTCAATATCATGGCGGCCAGACAAAAGCTTGAGAGCAACTCTACAGAAGTAGGTGGCAACAGGAGACCAATTACCGGTATGGAGAAACTGGTCAACATAACGAACGTACAGAGAAATAGAGCAACTTTAGAATAGCGCAATTGGGTAAAGGCAGTTCTCGCCACCATATTCCATATAACCCCTAACCTGTTGTAAGGCCTGAGACTTCTCAGGGAGTGGCTCAGCCCCATCCACGTTCTGTAACCTGAAGATTTCACCTTCCGAGCCAAAGCGCAATCATCAATCAACTCGCCCCGCAGAGAGGCGAATGCCCCTGTTGCCTTCAAAACCTCCGTTTCCACCAGAATGCATCCTCCCGCCGCTGCGGCTATTCTAGAACTGGCGGAATTGGCCAAACGAAAAGGATAAAGCAGTTTGAAAAAATATACGAAGGCCGGCATCAACAGCTTCTCCCAAAAGGTTTCCATTCGTAACATCGCCATGAGCGAAATCAGCTGAAGATCTTTGTCTTTCAGAACTCTACGAAGCTCTGGAACGATACCCGGGTTGGCCTCAATGTCAGCATCTAGAAGCAAGGTAAGGGGAGTCTCAATGTGTGTCCTGCCCTGCTCCAAGGCCCAGAGCTTGCCGCTCCAACCCTCAGGTGGAACTTCGCCCAGAATGATGCGAAGGTTTGCACCTCCTATTTGACGGGCCACCTCGAAAGTGCAATCGGTTGACTGATCATCCACTAAAATGATATGCAAACCCCTGCCTTGTTCAAGCAAGGCGGGTAACGTGGTCTTGATCGTCTCCTCTTCATTGCGCGCAGGAACGAGCACCGTTATGTCGCTCAAATCCACCTGAGAACGATTGGCCACTCCCTCCAGGACTTCACTTGTACTCCAGGGGCGCCAAGGTAACACGATAATGATTAGCCATATGGCGGCTCCAACGATGGCAAAAAGAGTCAGAACTGTTTCCATGGAGTTAATCCCCTCAAGGTCGAGGACATAGCCGGCTGCAGATATTACCTTCTCTGCAGCTTTCTTTGAGGTTGAAAGCTACCCAGGAGTTTCCCCAAAAATATTGTAGAGAGATAGGCCACGGGAAAGCTACCCTGGTGCACCAAAGAGAACTATATGCTATACTAAATTCCCTGTGTCAAAGGAAGATTTCTAGCGCTCGAAAAGCTGTATCCTTGTTTTTTGTGCCGGAAATGGCTATCTTCCCCTAGGCAGCGGGGGCATCCATCGAGGAGTTGGTTTCTCACTTTGTCTTGGATTGGTCGACACACCTGGAGGTGGAGAAGAGAATGTTGCC
>JAJDNB010000002.1 GCA_022340905.1 Deltaproteobacteria bacterium
AAACATTCAAGATTGTCAAAGTGCCTAGTGCTTAGTGCATAGTGCCTAGTGAGTATCACGGGATTTCTAAGTCACCGCGTCGTTGTTTTTCGTATACGACTGTGTCCACCACTGTGAGGACCTCGTCCATGGATGAACCTCCTTTGGAAAAAAAGTAGTTGGCCCCGGACTGTTTCGCGGCCACACGATATTCCGGGAGATCGTAACTGGTAAAGATAGCTATCACCGGGCCAGCGTGAGCTGCCCGTATTTTCCTGATGAGATCCAGGCCGCTCTCCCCTGCCAGTTCAATGTCCACAAATATGAGGTCGGTTGGATGCTCGCTGATTTTTTCCAGCGATCCTTTCATATCTTCCGCCTCCTCGATGCGCATGTCAGGAAAGTGCTGAGCGAGGAGATCTCTGAAAGATTCCCTGAAAGAGACGTTGTCATCGATGATAAGGATAGTGGACATGGTCACTCGCAGTTGGGGGACGTTGGATATTTATGGGCCCCCCTCACCCTTACCCTCTCCCCCCGAGGGTGGAGAGGGGATTACAGTTGGGAAGGACCTCTTCGAGGAGTCTCAATAGGCACAAAATTCCTTTGTGTCAGGATACCGTATACGGTGTAAAGATAAATTGGTCGAAGAGAGTATTTGGCACGTCTGTATGAGAGTATTTAGCCATGGGCATGGGGCATAGGGCAGAGGGATAATTTCGAATTTCGAATTGCGAGATTAGAAAAACGAGAGTATCTGTTTTCTGACCTCTGACCTCTGACCTCTGACCTCTGACCTCTGACCTCTGACCTCTGACCTCTGACCTCCGACCTCTGACTTCCGACCTCTGACCTCTGCTTGCTGAACAGGGGATTTTTTGGGTGTAATAGTTTGTGAGAAAGGTTGACTAAAGAGGGGGTGGATACTTTTTCCTCAGGCAAAATGGCTACATACAATTGGAAATGTTTTGGCAAGTTGTAGAAGATAATTACCCAGCCTCCCGGGTTTACAATCGGAGAAACACTCCTTAACTTATTAAAAATATTAAGTAACACTTTGAGGACATAAATTGGCATATTTCTTGTGTTAGAAGTCATTCCCCACCTCTTTGTGAAAATTTTTTGTAAATAGATTAATAACTACTATGAATGTGGAAAAAAAGTACCGTATTCTCATAGCCGAAGACCACACTCTGTTTAGGCAGGGATTGAAGGCCCTGCTCTCGCTGGAGGAGGACCTCGAAGTAGTGGGGGAAGCAGCAGACGGTCACCACGCCATTGAGCGTGCCCAGGAGTTGAAGCCAGACCTCATCCTGTTGGATATCTCCATGCCGCGGGTGGACGGCATGTCTGCCATAAAAGAGATCAAGCGGGCGTGTCCAGAGGCCAAGATTCTGATCTTAACCGTACACAAGACCGAGGAACACGTACTCGAAACACTCAAGTCCGGTGCTAGTGGTTACCTTCTCAAAGACGCCAGCCATGAAGAATTTCTCCTAGCCATGAGGAGTGTGTTGCAGGACAAGCGGTATTTGAGCCCCGACATTTCAGCAAGGATAGTTGAGGGTTACCTGAACGGCCGAGAGACCGTCGAGCCAACTTCACCTTGGGAGAGCCTTACAGCTCGGGAGCGTCAGGTTCTCAAACTGATTGCCGAGGGATACAAAAGCAAAGAGATCGGGGATTTTCTTCACATTAGCGACAAAACCGTGGCAAAACACCGCGCCAACATCATGAACAAGTTAGATTTGCACAGTGCCTCGGAGTTAACCGCTTATGCGATGAAGAGAGGACTGGTGGGACAATGAGGCATGGAGCATAGGGCATAGAGCATAGGGTAAAATTTCGAATATGGAATTGCGAAATTAGAAAAACAAGAGTATCTGTTTTCTGACCTCTGACCTCTGACCTCTGACCTCTGACCTCTGGTCTCCGACCTCCGACTTCTGGCAGCTGCCAGCTAGAGCGATAGCGACCTAGACTTTCCATGTTGCTCGGATTGTTGTTCCTTTCCCGATACCGGACTCGATAGAAAAAGAGCCGCCGGAGAGTTCGGTTCTCTCCTTCATGCTGGTGAGTCCGAAGCCCCTTTCAGCAGTGTCCGCTGACAGCAAATCTTCCGGGTCGAATCCCCCGCCGTTGTCTTTTACAGCCAGTCTAATCTCCCCATTTTTCTTTACAAGTGAGACGCGCATCATTTGAGTCCCGCTGTGCTTGCCGGCATTGTTGAAAGCTTCCTGCACTATTCTATAGATGACAGTCTTGAGGGGATCCGGCACCTCGGTCTCCTGAATGTCGATCTCTTTCTCGATCTGCATGTGGGGGTAGGTGGTCTGGAATTCCCTTGAAAACCAATCAATGGTCGGCACAATGCCCAGACTGTCCAGGGTTGAAGGGCGAAGGTCCATGCAGGTGTTTCGGACCTCTTCTATTGTCTGGCGAATCATGGGCACAAGGTTTTCCAGTTCTTCCACCCGAAGCTGGCTCTCGTCCGACCTGCCGATTTTGGCGAGGGTCTCTATTCTCACCTTCATGGTGCTCAGTGCTTGACCAACGCCGTCGTGGAGTTCCCGGGCGAGGCGGGCTCTTTCTCTTTCTTGGGCGTTCAGGAGTTCTGCTGAAAGGAAACGAAGCTCCTTTTCGGACCTCCGCAATGCTTCGTCGGTGTGCTTGTGATCGGTTATGTCAAAGAAGACCCCGCTCAAATATTCTATCTCCCCCGTCTGATCACACACTATCTGGCCTCTGTCCTGTATCCAGAGAATCTTGCCGCCTTTAGTCTTAATTCTGTATTCTCTGACGTAAGACTTATCACCTCTCAAGGCCTGAACAAATTCACTGCTGGCACGTTCGAGATCTTCCTCTACAATCACCTCAGACCATTTGATTTTCCTGGAGGTAAAATCTTCCAGATTGTATCCGAGTGCAGACTCGATCTTGTTCTTGTCGAAGAAGTCCACGGACCAGTCTTTGTATCCCCTGTAGACGATACTGGGTAAATTCTTTACCAGGAGTCTGTACTGCTCCTCAGCCTTCCGGATGGCCGCCTCGGCCAGCTTCCGCTCGGTGATGTCACGGAAAAAGCCCTGAACAACCTTATGGTCACCATATTGGATGACACTCCCGGTGATATCAACGGGAACGGCCTGCCCATCGTTTCGCAGTATTTTTGTGTCATTTAGAAAGCCTGTCCCACTTTGAACGACTTCTTTAAAAGCTGTAAGTGTCTTTTGCAGATCTTCCTCGGGATGCAGTTCTGTTACATGCTTATATAAGAGTTCGTCTCTGGCGTAGCCGAAGAGTTCCAGTGCCTTTTTATTTGTATCAAGAACATTCCCTTCCGTGTCTGACAAGACGATGGCGTCGCTGGCCTCATTTATCAGAGATCGATATTTTTTTTCGGAGCCACGGAGCTCCTCCTCAATCCGTTTGCGCTCCTCGATCTCCTGACTGAGTCGTTCATTGGCTTCAAGCAAGTCGGCGGTTCGGTCTTTCACGCGCCGTTCGAGTTCATCATGGGCTCTGCGGACCTGTTCCTCTGCTCGCTCCCGTTGAGCAATAGTTCTGTGTTCCTTGAACAATAAAATTATGACGAGGAACAGAAGACCACCAGCGAGAATTGTGAGTATCCCAGAGGAACGGAGCAGGAGATTGTCAAGCTGATCTTTTCTGCGAGTAATGTCGTAATAAATCTCAAAAGCTCCTATGGCGCTATCATCTCTAGTAAGGGGCACGTAGGTTTCGACAACGTCGGCCGACATTGTCTGGCCTTCGAGTGACTCGTTATGTCTTGTCACAACGTGGGCATAAGGTTTTCCTTTCTCTATTACCTCGTGCAGGTATCTTTCTCTGTTTATCGTTCCCACATCATTGGCGTCAGTAGAAAATATCACCTCGCCGGATTTTGCAAAAACTTTCAACTTTTTTAGTCCAAAATCATTCTTGTGCTCCACTGCCTGGTTGAGAAAATTCACCGGGAGATGATTTTGTTCCACATTTGCGGACTGACTAGAAACATAGGAGGATAAGTGTTTTGCTATGCTAAGGGCATCATCCACTTTGTCTGCAATGAGCAAGTCAGTAAAGGCAGGGTGAATCAAGACCACATAAGCGACCGGCAAAGTGAGAGCTAATAGAACACCTGTAATGAAAATACTCCTCAGAAATCTATTCTTCAAAAAGTTACTATGATTATTTGCTTTTAACTGTCTTTCCATTCTTTAAACCTCACAACAGTAGACAAAGCCTGCAATCCCAAAAAGGTCACTAAGAATCTTGTTTTGCCGGGGGCCAGGCCCCTTCCTGACGAGCATTTTCTTTGGTGTTGGCGAGAACCTCGGCAATTACCTCGCTCGCAGGATTGAGTTTCCTCGCTCGTTTTAGAGAATCAATGGCCTGCGGCCACTGGTAGCCGACAGCATAGAGGCGGCCCAGGGTGAGCCACAAGCTCCAGTCGTGGGGCCGCCTTTTCAGTTTCCGCTTCACCAGGATAATGGCAAAGCTGGCCGTGAGGTACTTGCAGCTTTCTCTAAAACTTCTCCAGAATCCGGCCATGGTAAAAAACCCTGATCATTTCCTCGTAATTTCAGCAGTGGGGAGTTGAGTCGGTTATGTCGGTTAAGCCGGTTATGTCGGTTGAGCCGGTCAAAACTGGCTAAACGGGCTCAACCGGCTAAACTGGCTTAACCTCACACTAGCGGCTCTGGTGTCGCAGGGAAAAACCAGCGTCTTTCAACAGAGTCCAGTATCCACGGCTACTATCCAACCGTTCCTGGTTGTCAGTCACTACCAAATGGAAGACGTGGGAAAATTGACGAACGAGATCAACGTCACCGAAACCCATCATTAAAAGTGAATCCATGCCCTTCAGTGCTTCCTTTCCAGTGGCAATGACCACAGGCTCTTCGGGTTCATCGGGGGAACCTGACCACAGACCATGGGGAACAAAGCTGTCTGGCTTGAATGTCCAGAGCAAATCGTCCAAACGTTGTGCTTGCTCTTGATCGACAGCGATGATTTGCACTCTTTTCCCCTGGACATAATTCTCCTCGGCAATTTCACATGCCCGCATTTCCATTCGACGTGCACTGGTTTCGACAAAGATAACTTCTGTCATGATGTCAACCAGGACAAATCTAAGAAGGGGGAGAGATTAGAACCACAAAGGGCACAAAGTACACAGAGAATATTCGAAATATTAGTTTTTTAGTTGCAGATTGTACGCAAAGAATCTGGCCCTAAACACTAGGGCACCCAGAAGTCAGCCGCCTTCGCCTGAGCGAGGGTGCGCCCGGGAAGGTCGGAGGTCAGAGATCAGACGACAGATGACAATTATTCTTGTTTTTCTAATTTCGCAATTCGAAATTCGATATTCGAAATTTTACTCTATGCTCCATGCCCTCTTAATATCCCCACTCTTTTAGCCAGTTCACCGGGTAGACGTAGTCAGCGTTGGCAAGATTCTTGGGCCAAATGAGCTTCAGCCGGCTGAACTGCCATTGAACCACGTAGGAAGTCAATTTGTTCTGATTGATCTTATTGCCGTAAGAGACAAAACGTACCGGTCCGAAGAGAGTCTTCAAACGGGTATTCTCGAGAGATTTCTTGATGTCTTCCGGGGCAAAGGATGGGGCCCTCTGAAGTACGTCCTTGATCACGTAGGCGGCAGCATAGGCCTCTGCGCCGTGATAGTCGGGCTCCTTGTTATATTTGGAAGTAAACCTCTTGAAGTAAGCCATGGCGCCAGGCAGGGGCAATGCCTGATGCCACAGGGTTGCAGTCATTACACTTTCTGAAGCGACGCCGGCATACTGAACAAATTCGGGCATGGTAAATCCGGTGGCACCGCCGAGGAAGATCTTTGGGGTGATTTTCATTTGCCGCGCTTCTATCATGATGGTAGAACCGTCGGTGACGTAGGAAGACATGAAAACGACGTCAGGATTGAGTTCCTTGACTTTGGTGAGTATAGGCTTGAAAGTTTCGACACCGTGTTCATACCCTTCAGCCATCAACACCTGGATGCCCAGTTTATCGCAGGTCTTACGGAAGTATTCAGCACTGTTCCTGCCGTGCACGGAGTCTTCATAGATTGTGACCGCGGTCTTGGGTTTGACCACCTCTGCCAAGAAGCTCTCGATCCCACCGGAGTAGGCGCTCCCCGGAGGATTAAGACGGAAGACGTAATCCCAACCTTGCTCGGTAATCTTGTCGTCGGAGGCAGTGTTGATGAGAAAGGGGACCCGGTTTTGCTGAGCCAAACCAGCCATCGAGAAAGTCGCGGGGCTGTAAAAGCCGCCACCGAGCATAACCACCTTGTCTTCGTCCATGAGCTTTGTGACTGCCTCACGTCCCCCATCGACATCGCCCTTGGTATCCTGGTAGATAAAATCGAGCTCACTGCCGTTGAGTCCACCACCTCGGTTGATCTCCTCCAGGGCCAGATAGAAAGACTGCTTTTCCATGTCACCGAAGTATTTTAAAGAGCCGCTGAGAGGCAAAAGGATGCCTACCTTGATAGTCTCTGCTGCCAGAGGTCCGGTTGGCAACAACAAGGCCGCGATTACGAAAGCTAAAAAGAAGTGGAGAAAATGCTTCCTCTGTCTACACATGAAAATTCCTCCTTGCCAGTGGGAGTGGCAAAACAAGTGTATATTTAATAGAATGCAGTTGCCTTACCATTGCAAAAATTATCTATTCCTACCATTTTAGCCTAATTGGAACAAGCAATAATTGTTTCGAGCATTTCCAGTTAGAGCGATGGTTTGGTTGGTTTCGAATGCCCCCTTTGGAGGCTGTCCGACAAACTCTAAATTCCTCCCCCTTGTCGAAGATCCCGAGCTCGTCGCGGGAACGGGGAAGGATAAAGGTGGGGGTGATCCCCCTCCGCTTCATCCCCTCCCGCCAGGGGAGGGGAAAGTAGTTGTCGGACACTCCTTAGTCTTCCTTTTCGTAAGGGTGGTTAGGCTCGAAAGGATTAACAAGTGAGATGAAAGGCACCGGCAACTTTTTTGCCCTGGTGGTGGAGAGTGTTGAAAATGGTAACAGCCTCTTTGGTGGGGACGGCTACCAGTTCAATCCCCCGTCCCTTGATAGCCCTCGCCGCCTCCTCTGTCACCTGCATGTTGCCATAGGCACCAGTTCCAACTACCAGAACTTCCGAGCCAGAATATAAGATGTCGTCAATGTCCTCTGCGTATAGGGCATGCCCCTCCTTGCGCCACCAGTTGCCCACTATTTCCCTGTCGATGATCTTCAGATCATTTCGGTGGTTCTCTCCCATGACGGTCATGCTGCCAAAACCGTAGTCATCAATCATGAGTGCATCTCCTTAAAAAGGTAACCGTAATGAGATTACCTGGTAAAGGTAATGATACACTAGATGATATTCTACTTAAAGACGCCAAAAGGGAATACAAAGAATTTGTGGAGGAAGTTAGATACCCAGGTAGGCCTCTTTGACGTGTTCGTTTGTGAGAAGTTCCTGGCCGGTGCCGCTCAACACAACACGGCCGTTTTCCAAAACGTAGCCGCGGTCACTTATCTCCAGGGTTTGTTTGGTATTTTGCTCTGTTATAAGGACGGTCACGCCTTCTTTTTTGATGCGCTTGATGATCTTGAAGATCTCAGCCACCAGAATAGGGGCCAACCCCAGGGAAGGCTCATCAAACATAATCATCCTGGGTAGGGCCATGAGACCGCGCCCAACAGCGAGCATCTGTTGTTCGCCGCCGGAGAGGGTACCCGCCATTTGCTTTTCCCGCTCCCGCAATCTGGGAAAGAGACCGAAAATCCACTCCATGGTTTCCTCGCGCTTGAGCTTGGCCTGGCGAGCCAGGGAGCCCATGATCAAATTCTCCCGCACCGTCATCTCGGGGAAGAGGCGGCGGCCCTCCGGCACATGGGCAACACCGTGTTCGATAATCTTGTTGGCGGGAATCTGGTCCAACCGCTGATCCAGAAAGCTAATGCTGCCATTGGCAGGGTTCAACAGACCCGAGATGGCCTTGAGCGTCGTGGATTTGCCAGAGCCGTTGGCGCCAACCAGGGCGACGATTTCACCTTCCTCCACCGTGAAGGAGACATCCCAGAGCACCTGCAAATCACCGTAAAATACGTCAATGTTTTGCACCTCAAGCATAGGATTCCTCTCCCAGGTAAGCTTCGATCACATCTTTATTGTTGGCCACATCTTCAGGTGAGCCCTCGGCTATGGTCTGGCCATAGTTAATGGCGTGGATGCGGTCCGAGATGGTCATGATAACCTTCATGATGTGCTCAACAATGATGATGGTGATACCGCGGTCGCGAATTCGTTTAATCAATTCTATGGCTTCGTCAAGTTCCCCGGGATTCAGCCCTGCGGCGGTCTCGTCCAAAAGAAGTAGCTCAGGCGTGGTAGCCAGAGCGCGGGTAATTTCCAGACGCTTGCGGCCGGCAATTGGCAGGCTGGCGGCAGATTTGTCCTTTTGGTGAAGGAGGTTACAGAATTCCAGTGTTTCCAGGGCCAACTTTTGCGATTCCCGGAAACTGTTGACCCGGCAGAAGGCAGAAGCCATCACATTCTCGAGCACAGTCATACGCTTGAGCGGCTTCACCACCTGGAAGGTGCGGCCGATGCCCAGGTGGCAGATCTGGTGGGTCTTCTTGCCTTTGATGCTTTGGTCCTTGAAAAAAATGTCTCCCCCAGTGAGGGGGAAGTATTGGTTGATGAGGTTGAAGATAGTGGTCTTGCCAGAGCCGTTGGGGCCAATGAGTCCAAAAATCTCTCCCTGCTCCACCTGGAAACTCACACCGCCCACTGCCATGAGCCCGCCGAACCTTTTGCTGATATCTCTTACTTCAAAAAAGTTCACTGCTCACACTCCACATTCATCGGCTCCTGATAAAGAGCCGTTTTATCTTTGGCCAATCACCTACAACACCATTGGCCATAAAAAGGATGACAAAGATTACCAGGAGCCCAAAAACAAGGACATGGGACTGGCTGACCCAGGGTGGGGCCAATCCAAAAAGGGAACTGCGGAAGGTTTCTTGAACACCGATCATAATGAACGCACCCACAGCAGGACCCCAGATGGTGGCAACACCACCGATAATTCCCACGAGAATGGCCATGATAGAAATGTAGTGAAGGGAGAAGACGACCTCAGGGTCGATGAAGGCCATGTAGTTCATGTAGAAGGCGCCGGCCAAGCCAGTAAAAAACGCACTGAGCAGCAGCGATATGTTTTTGTAAAGAGAAGCATTGATGCCTAAAGATTCAGCCGCATCCTGGTCTTCGCGGATGGAAACAAAATAAAAACCCCACTTGGATTTCATTACCAGGTCGAAGACCCAGATGGAGGCGGCCGCCAGAGCCAGAGCCAGATAATAGTAAGGCAGTTTGCTTCGGAAACTCTGAAGAATCATGATACCCAGCATGCCCTCGGTGAGGCTTTCCCAGTTGGTGGCGATCAG